>JBIKTU010000014.1:0-11652 GCA_044347965.1 Caulobacter sp. | reverse complement strand
GATCAGGTCCAGAAAGTCTCCGAACGGGGTGCTCCTTGCGAAGCGGCGTTCGTAGGCGGCGTACTCGGTCAGGTGAAGGGGCAGCGGGCCCATCGGCCCTGTCAGACCCAGAAAGTAACCCCGGACGCGGTAGCCTCCCGACCGTGTCGGCTCGACCCCCTCGAGCGTCGCGGCCGGAAAGTCCATTGTCGGCGCATGGGCCATGCGCAGGATGTCATCGGCGGGCAGCCGGGCGCGGCCGATCCGCGGCATCCCGCTCGCTCGTGCTTCCGCTCCCCGGGCGAGGGCGAAGAAACCGAACCGGCGGATGCTTTCGGCCGCCGTCTGAATGAAATTCAGATGGTCGGTCGTTGGCTGAGTCGGGGCGGCCAATGCGCGAACTCTCCCTGCTCGGCGCTTTCGAAGCGCGTCTCGATGAAACTGTTGATGGAAGCGAACTCGGACAGGAACCGGTCGACCACCGCCGCGAACAGGAACATCCGGCTGTTCTCGAACGCGGGGTCGTCGAGCTTCAGACGCAGTTCCAGCCCGCGCACGAAGGCATGGCGATCGACGCCGGACAGGCGGCGCGTGACCGGCTTCGCGGACATCGTCAGCACCCCGTCCAGCTGGCGGCGCATGGCGGGATCATCGGATCGAGCGTAGAGCGCCAGGTGATCGCGCAGGCTGCCGGCGTTCTGCGTCGGCTCGCCCGCGGTCAGGGCCGTATAGTTGGGCGTGAGGTGGGCGATGACGCGCCAGGCGGCGTCCGACAGCCCCATGGGCGGTCTGGGTCGGGTCGGAGCCCGCAGAAACTCCGCCTCGGACACCGGCGCGTCGCTGACCGACACCATGCGGCCGCGGCCGCCCAGGCGCAGCAGCTCTGGAAGCTCCCGGTTTGTGACCAGGGCCCGGATCGCGAGTTCGCGGATTCGCCCGACCCGATCAGGGTCACCCGGTGCGGTCAGGCTGACCCAGGTCTCGCTGCCCACGTACTCGTTGCGGCCCCGTAGTCGCTGCTCTTTCGTCGACAGCCTGCGCAGGCGCAGGCGGCTGGCGTAGAACAGGGCCTGCCGGTCGTAGAGCAGGCTGCCAAAGGCATAGAGCGGCGCGACCGGTCGGGCCTGGCCCCGGTCGTCATGGGCGACGACATCCAGCAACCGGTAGACTTCATAGTCCAGCGGCCGCGTGCGGTCGGGCATGACCTGATGTTCGTGCTGGTGCGCCGTGATCGCAGTGCGGCCCAGCTGCATCTCGAAGAGATTGATGACCGGCGTGCAATAGAGCCGGAGCGACTCCGCCGAGACGCTGCCCGACAGCACTGGCGCGCTGCGCGAGAACAGCACGACGATCTCGCAGCGCCTTCCGCAGCCGGCCATGGCGCGGCGAAGCCCCTCAAGACGCGCGAACAGGAAACGCTCGGGGCAGGCGAAGTACTCGGTAAGGAGCCGATAGCCGCGAAACGACCGCCCGTCCGACGGCAACAGCGCCGACTCGGCATCGAACCCGTGCGGCGCCGGCAGGGGCAACCGCGCTGTCCCGGAACCCTCGCCGACCACCGCCACGGCCTCGCCGAGCAGCTGTCGATAGAGCTCGCCGGGAACCGCCTCGGAGCCATGGAGATAGACCGGCAGGGCATCGAACGGCAGGTCGCAAAGATCCGTTTCACCTGTCGCTTCGAAGACGATCCTCAGGCCGGCGTCGGCGCGCAGCCCCGCCCGCGAGGCGTATCCGGCCACCGCCGCCCGCGTCGGCAGATACTCGGCCGAGGCGATCCGGACGGGCCAGAGCTCGACCGCCTGGCCCGTCCGGAACTTGCAGGGCGTCTCGTGGCCGGGCGCCGGTGCGGTCAGCTCGGTGTGCCGATCAACGGTCGGACCGGAGGCCAGACCCGGGTCGGTGGCGTTCGGCGCGAAGGCGACCACGCCCATCGACGGGGTCGGCGCGACATAGCTGGGCTGGATGGCGTTCAGCAGCTGCTGGGTGAACTCGGGAAACTGGTCCTCGAGCTTCAGCTGCACCCTCGCCGACAGAAAGGCGACGCCCTCGAGCAGCCGTTCTACGTAGGGATCGGGCTCGTCAGGAAACTTCGGGCCGAGACGTCCCGCGACGCTCTCGTTCTCGTCCGCGAACTCGCGCGCGGTTTCCCGCAGATAGAGCAGCTCTTCACTGTAGGCGGCGAGAAGACGGGGGTCCACCGCGCTACTCCCGCACGGAGACGGCGCCGGTGTCGGTCTCCACGTCGGTCAGGAAACGCACCTGGGAATCCCCGGCCGGCCCGTGCACCTCGCCCTCGATGACATAGGTGACCGCGTTCTCGCGCTCGCCCGCCGAGCGGGGCGTCACGGCCAGGCTGGCGGAGTCCAGACGTGGCTCGAAGACGACAATGGCGGTCTGGATCTCGCTCGCCCGCTGCTGGATCGCCCATTCGGAAACCGAATGGCCGGCCAGGTCCGGTACGCCGTAGTTCAGGACCGAGCGTTCGACTTCGGGATAGGGCTCAAGGTCGACCGAGGCGCCTAGATTGGTGGTGTTCAGCAACCAGGCGATCTCGCGCCGGACTGTGGCCTGCAGGGCGCTTTCGCCGAACCGCTCGATGTTGGGAACCGTGTAGAAGCGCAGGCCGCTGGGCGAGAACTCGGTGGTCCGGCGACCACGCTCGCTATCCTCGACGCTGTCGGTCAGGCCGCCCGGCGTCTCGCCGCTGACCAGCTTGTCGAACAGGGTCGGGGAAAAGCGCGGGGCCATCAGTCGAGGCCCAGCATCGCCAACCGTCGCAGAGACAGGATCGGCGCCTCCCCGCCCTCGCTGGTCACGAACAGTCGCTGGCCGGCCCCGACCTCGCCGATCGCACCTTCGCGCCACTCGGTTCCGCGCGCCAGCTGTAGAGCGGCCGACTCGCCTGCCACGCCCGGATAGCGGGTCGGCAGGAAGGCCGCGGCGGTCTGGCCGGAACGAAGCGCCAGCTGGACCGGCAGCCAGGCCAGGTCCCGCAGGTCGACCGGACCATCGCTGTTGATCGCCTCGATGGCCTCCAGCGGCACCAGACCCCAGGCGCCGGCGATAATCACTTCCAGACAGGGCCCAAACCGGGAGTCGGCGTCGGCGATCCAGGTGAACTTGTTGCCGTCGATCTCGCCCGGTGTGTCCGGTGCGGCGTCGAAGGCCTGATCTCGCAAGGTCTCGGCCCGGGCTACGTCCCCTGCCGCCAGCGCCGTCAGGGCTTCGGCCAGATCACCGACCCACGGCGAGGTCGGCACCAGCACCTTGAACGGCTGACCGCCCGCGAAGGCGTCCTCGCGCTGTCGCTCGCCGCCGATCAACTGATTGCACAGTACGGCCAGCATTTCGGCCTGGGGGCTGAGACTGGCCAACGCCTTGGCCTGCGCCGCGGCCTTGTCCCACTCGCCGCCAAGCATCATCAGCTGGAGCAGGAAAAGGCGCGCGGCCTGATCGGACGGCGCGGAACGCACCGTCTCGACCAGCGCCGCTCGCGCGCCGGAAAGGTCGCCGGCGGCCAGAAGCTCGTCGGCCCTGGACATCAGTTGTGTCTCCGCCGGCGCCGGCTAGATGGACTTGCCGGCCGCCAGATCGTAGCCGAACTCGGACGGAGCGCCGGCGCCGCCGCTCTCCTTCTGCGGCACATAGGTCACCTTGAAGGTCTTGAAGTTCAGGGCGACCTGTTCCAGCAGCAGGGGCGAGCCCTGATCACTGTGCGCCTGCAGCGAGGACACGAGGATCTCGCCCAGCTCGATCTTGAAGTACTCGAGCTGGTCGCCGCCGGCCTTGCGGACGACGAGGGTGCCCTTCTTGATGTGGTCGCCCTTGGCGCAGGACTTCATCAGCACAGGCGTCGAGCTGTCGACACGCTTGACGATGTTGATGTCGCTGACCTGGACCTTACCGGCGCCCGAACCGGCGCCGTAGTGGCCGGTGCCGGCGTTCTGCATTCCCCACGACCAGTTCAGGACTTCGATCTCGTCCTTGTGCTTGCTGTCCGTGGATTCGCCCTTGATGCCCTCGAGCTTCAGAAATGCGTCGACCTGAGCCATGGCTCTCTCCGTTCACCGGTCATGGCCGGCTTTGAATGATGAATTCGGGAACTGACTACTGCGAGGCGCTGCGAAGCTTGGAAACCATGCTCAGCGAGACATCCATACCTTCGAACTGGTAGTGCGGCACGAGGCGGAAGATGCCGCGATAGAAGCCAGGATTGTCCTCGTCGGGCACAACCTCGATCGCGGCGTCCTTCAGGGGACGGCGGGCCTTCACCTCTTCGCTCGAGACCTCAGGCTGACCATCCACGTACTGCATGATCCAGCTTTGCAGGTCCTTCTGCAGCTGGGCCTCCTCACGCGTCGATCCCACCCAGTCGCGGACGATGCACTTCAGGTAGTGGGCAAAGCGGCTGGCGGCGAAAATGTACGGCAGGCGCGCCGACAGGTTGGCGTTGGCGTTGGCGTCGCTGTCGTCATAGCGGGCCGGCAGGTGCACCGTCTGGGCGCCAACGAAGGTCGCCTGGTCGGTGTTCTTCCGGTGCAGGAGCGCCATGAAGCCGGCCTTTGACAGCTCGCCCTCGCGACGGTCACTGATCGCGATCTCGGTGGGGCATTTGGCGTCCATCGAGCCATCGTCGGTCGGGAACAGCGCGGTGGGAAGCCCCTCGATGGTGCCGCCGGACTCCACGCCCCGGATGCGGGTGCACCAGCCGTAGGACTTGAAGGCCTCGGTGACGCGGGTCGCCAGGGCGTAGCCGGCGTTGACCCACAGGTGCTTGTCGTGGTCGCCGCCGGTTTCTTCCTCGAAGGCGAACTCCTCAACCGGCTCACCCTTGGCGCCGTAGGTCGGGCGGCCGAGGAAACGCGGCATGGTCAGGGCCAGGTAGCGACTGTCCGACGAACTGCGGAACGAGTTCCAGTTGCGGTAGTCGCTGGCTTCGAACTGCTTGGCGATGTCGCGCGGGTTCGACAGCTCCTGCCAGCTCTCCATGCCAAGGATTGAGGGCGCGGCGGCGGCGATGAACGGCGCATGGGCCGCGGCGCCGATCTGAGTCAGTCCCTTCATCAACTCGACGTCGGGGCCGGTGTGGTCGAAGTAGTAGTCGCACATGAACGCGCCGAACGGCTGGCCGCCCAGCACGCCGAACTCGGCCTCGTAAATCTTCTTGAAGAGCGGGCTCTGATCCCAGCCCGCGCCGCGGTACTGGCGCAGCGTCTTGCGGGTCTCTTCCTTGGAGATGTTCATCACACGGATCTTCAGGTCCGTCCCGGTCGGGCTGTTGCCGACGAGGTACCAGAGGCCGCGCCACGCCGATTCCAGTTCCTGGAAGTCGGGGTGGTGGATGATCCTGTTGATCTGCTCGGTCAGCTTGGCGTCGATCGCCGCGCGGATCGCGTCAACGGTGGCGAACACGTCCTCGCCGATGATGGCCGAGTCGGCCAACGCCTGCTGGGCGAGGGTCTGGACGGCTTCCTCGATCCGGGCCCGCTTGGTGTCGGTATTGGGCTTGAATTCCTTCTGCAGAAGGGCGGCGAAATCGTCGACGCCGGTGGCCTCGGCCGCGGCCGCGTTCCCCTGTTCAAGCTGCTGCGCCATTGGGTAGGGACCTCTTGGAAAGCGTAATCGTGGTTTGCGGGGACGGCTATTCGGACGCGTCGTCGGCCGGCGGCTTGGCGGCGGCCAGCGATTTCATAAGGTCCGGATCCTTGAGCACCTTGTCGAGGAGGCCCTGGGCTCCGTCCTTGCCGTCCATGTAGAGCATGAGGTCATTGAGCTGCTGGCGCGCTTCGAGGAGCTTGGCCAGGGCCGGGACCTTCTTGGCCACCGCGCCGGGCGAAAAGTCGTCCATCGAGGTGAAGGTCATGTCGACAGCGAGCTTGCCGTCGCCGGTCAGGGTATTGTCGACGTTGAACGCAGCGCGCGGCGCGATGCCGCGCATCTTCTGTTCGAAGTTGTCGACCGAGAAGTCTTCGAACTCGCGCTTGTCGAGGTCCTTCTTCTCGACCGTCGACTTGCCCGACAGGTCGCTCATCACCCCCATGACGAAGGGCAGCTCCACCATCTGGCGAGCGTCGCCTGTCGCCACCTCGTACTCGATGTGTACGCGTGGGGCCCGATTCTCCTTGATGAAGCGCTGGCCGCTCTTCGCCATCGTTAGTCCCCCTGCTGCGCGAACCCTGAAAACTGTTCAGTCTTGGTTCGCGAAATGACCATACCGACCGTAGATCAAGATCGGCGTTTTCTCAAATCGTTCAATTATCGTCATCCCGTTCGCTCTGCATGAGAACGCGACGGGCATCTGAAAGGCTGTCGGGCGCTATGTCCCTGAGTACAGTAAGGAAATCGAGATTCACCCAGGCCCGCGCGCGCTTCAGGGCCAGGGGCACCGGACTGGCCGGTTCGTGGCGCGCGTAGTAGGCGCAGATCGCGTCAAGCGCCTTCACGACGTCGTCACGGGTGCGAATCGCGCCCACCGCGCCACCGCCGGCCGGCGCTCCCGAGGCCACGGCGACCTCTTCGGCGGTCGACGCCTCGCCGCCGCCACCGGCGTCCGCCGGCTTGCCGACGAACGCTCCCGCCGCCTTCTGCATTCGGCGCAGCGATGTCAGCAGCAACGCGAAATCAGGCTGGTCGACCGTCGAGGCATTGGCCTTGAAGGCGGCGTCGCAGCGTCCGACGGCCTCGACCGCTGTTTCGAGGTGGGCGACGCTCTCGGCCAGCCTCTCCTTGCCGTCAGCCTGCATCACACGCGAGAAGCCGACGTTGCTGACCTCGGCCTCGCCCGCGAACTGCTCAAGGTCGGCGGCCGTGAAGGCGCCTTGCCGCGAATCGTTGATCAGCGGAATCGCTTCGAGCGCGGTCAGGAACGATCGCCGCTGCGTCAGTTCCGCGACCCGAGACTTGCGCCCCTGGGCGCCGACATCCTCGATGGTCGGGAACACGAAATTCCATTCGGCGAGCAGCCCGGCGAGCACGCGCAGGCCGCCGGCGACCTGTTCAAGGTCACCCAGTCTGGCGCCGGCGCGGCACAGGTAGACGGCGAGCCAGAGGTCCTTGCTGCGGCCAAGCATCGCGACGAGTTCGTCGGTCAGGGCCCGCCAGTTGGGGTCCTCTCCGTCAAAATCCTGGCGCTGGACCGACTCGAAGATGTCATCGATGGCGAGGCGGTCATTGTCGTCAGCGAGATCGATTCCGCAGGGCGCGTCGCCGGGCACGGGTGCCAACAGGGCGTCGACATCGAGCTGCATCTGGACCTTGGCCTCCCCGCCAACCGGCGCGCCAGTCCAAGAACCCGCCCACACCGCTGTTCATGGACCTTAGGCTCGCGAAATGGCGCGATGCAACAACTAAGCCGACGGCGCTTGCTGATCGGCGATATGCCGGTGCAAACTCGGTGATCGCGTACCGGCCGCGCAGGGGTGTTTCTAGGCTATGGCTCAATCTTTCAGCCAAGCGGGGCGGCTGGCGTCCGTCGCCGTCGAGTCGCTGAAGGACCAGCTCGCCCTCGAGCGATTTACGGTGACGAGCAGGCTCAGTGAGCCTTTCACGATGGTCATCGACGTGCTCGCCAAGGGGCCGATCGATTTCACCCCTGCCCTGTATCAGTCCGTCTCCGTGACCATGGAGGCAAAGAGCCAGGTAGCCCGCTCGTTCCACGGCCTGCTGTTCGCCGTCGAGCGCCACGACGATGACCAGACGACCGTCCGCTACCAGCTGACCGTCCGCCCCTGGCTCAGCGCCCTGCACGAACGCAGCGACGTTCGCATCTTCCAGGAGATGACGGCGCGCGAGGTCATCGAGTCGGTCTTCGGCGACGCAGGGTTCTCCGACTTTGACTTCTCTGCGATCGAGGGGGAGCTGGCCCGTCGGGAGTACTGCGCCCAGTATCGCGAGACCGACTTCGCCTTCGTGGCGCGCCTGCTGGAGGATGAGGGCCTCTATTACTATTTCCGGCACGAGGCCGGCCGCCACACGATGGTGATCTGCAACGGGCCGTCCGGCCACCGGTCGCCGCCGAACACGCCTTCGGTGGACTATGTCTCCAACAGCGGCGACCGCGGCCGACGCAAGCTGAACATCTGGCGCTGGTCTGAACGGCTGTCGACGGCGGTCGCCTCGGTCGACACCGGCGAGCACCACTTCTTCGCGCCGCGCGAGCGGAACGCCGGAAACGCCCAGGCGGCGGACAACGGCCACAAGCGGGCCGGATCGGCCTTCTACGACTTCCCGGCCGGCGTCGGCGCCCTGGCGGAATCCGGGATCATCAAGTCCGGCAAGCTGCCCCGGGAAAGCAAGCGCGAGGCGGAGATCCGCCTGCAGGGCCTGCGGGCCGACCACCGCCGATTCGTCGGCGAGGGTGACGCCTTCGAGCTCATGAGCGGCGACAAGCTGACCCTGGCGCGCCACCCGCAGGCCGCGTTGAACCGCGACTACCTGCTTGTCGGGACCACTCATGTCTTCGCCAGCGAATCCTATGGCTCCGGCGACGGTGACGATCACACCCTGGACGTCCATCTGGAGGCCATCCCCTTTGATGTGCGCTGGCGGGCGCCCCGCCTCACGCCCCGGCCGCTGGTCGGCGGCCCGCAGACCGCGCGGGTGGTGGGGCCGCTCAAGGACCCCGGACCGACCGACGACACCATCCACACCGACCAGTATGGCCGCGTGAAGGTTCAGTTCTTCTGGGACCGTGACGGCAAATGGCTGCAGAACAGCTCCTGCTGGGTGCGGGTTTCGCAAGGCTGGGCCGACGGCGGGTTCGGCTCTGTCATGCTGCCGCGCATCGGCCAGGAGGTGATCGTCGACTTCCTGGACGGAGACCCGGACCGGCCGATCATAACCGGCAGGGTCTACAACGCCGACAAGATGCCGCCCTACGCGCTGCCTGACCGAAAGACGGTGTCGACGATCAAGAGTCGCACCGTCGGGAAGGCGGGCAGCTATCCGGAGGCCGAGGAGCCGCCCAAATCGGGCGAACCGGGCTTCAACGAGCTTCGGTTCGAGGACGCCGGCGGCAAGGAGGAGGTGTTTCTCCACGCCCAGCGGGACCGCAAGACCTGGGTGCGTCTGGACGACGACGAGAAGATCGGCCGCGATCAGAAGCAGCGCGTCGGCCGCAACCGCTCCTCGGTGGTGCACAAGCACGAGTCGCTTGAGGTCGAGACCGGTGACGAGACCCGCAAGGTGGCCAAGGGCTCCCGCAAGACCACCATCCACAGCGACGACACCTTGCTGGTGCAGAAGGGCAACAGCAAGACGACGGTCGAGTCCGGTGACTACAAAGTCACGATCTCAAAGGGCAAGGCCGTCATCGAGGCCAAACAGTCGATCGAGCTGAAGGTCGGCCAGACCAGTATCAAGCTGACACCGGACGCGATCGTGATGAAGAGCATGAACGTCAAGATCGACGCCAAGATGGCCCTCGCCGCGAAAGGCGGCCTGACCACCGACCTCAAGGCCGGCATGGCGTTCACGATCAACGGCGCCATCGTGATGATCAACTAGGGGCGTGCAGGTGTCAGGCGGCTGGACCAGAGTGAAGTGGACGGAGGCCGGTCAGGTGACCGCGATCCTCGGCTGGAAGGCTGCGGCCGGCGATCCGTCGCCAGGCCAGCCGCCCCGCGCCTACTTCGATGCGCTGCGCGCGGCCGGCCGCGACGCCGACGCCGTTGAGTTCCTGTCCCAGGCCCTGCCGCGCTGGGAAGCCGTCGCCTGGGCCGCCCGCTCGGTGCGTGACCTGAGCAGCCCCGGCGACGAGGCCGACGCCCGGGCCCTGAAGGCCGCCCTGCTCTGGATCCAGGACCCGACCGAGGAGCGTCGGCGAGCCGCGCAGGACGCCGCGGAGAGCGCCGAGCCCGACAGCCCCGCGCGCCTCGCCGCCCTCGCCGCCTTCTACAGCGGCGGGTCGATCGCCCCCGCCGACGCCGAAATCCTGCCCGCGCCGCGCGACGCCGCCGGACGGTTCGCGGCCGGCGCCATTCTCACCGTGGCGGCTCGCGCGGATGACATGGACGGCGCCCTGGCCGCCAGCCTCGGGACCGGCTCGGCCATCGCCGCCGGCGAGGTCCGGTAGCCGCCATGACTCTCGTCCTGTCGATCGCCAATATCGAGACGCTGGAAAACGGCGAAAGCGCCAGACTGACCCTGGACCGGCATGGCGCGATCATCGGCCGCTCTCCCCACGCCGACTGGAGCCTGCCGGATCCCCGCAACTACATCTCCAGCACCCACTGCGAGATCGAGTACAGGGACAACGCCTACTGGGTGGTCGACCGCTCGACCAACGGCCTGTTCATCAACGGCTCGAAGGAGCGCCTCGCCGCGCCGCACAGGATCGCGGACGGCGACGAACTGGCCATCGGCCAGTACCGGGTCGCCGCCCGGCTGACCGATTCCAACCCACGCCCGGCGGCCGCGCCGGAAGCCCGCGGCGGCTGGGACGGCTGGGACGCGCCGACGCGCGAGGATCCGGCCGACCGCCGCGGCATGGGCTTCGACGCCCCTGCCCCGGCGCCTGCCCCCGCTCCGCCGCCGGTCTCGACCTGGCAGGTTGAAGCCTCGACTCACAGAGACGGCTGGAAGGCCGAGCCGGCCGGGACCTGGGGCAACGGCGCGCCGGCGGACGACTGGTCCACGCCGTCCTCGGCCCTGAGCGGCCGCGGGCCGTTGGCCGAGTCCTGGACGCCGCCCGCCGCGGCGACGCCCGCCGCCGATGTCTGGGGCCAGCTGGAGGCCAGCAACCGCGTCGACTGGGGCCGCGCCGGCTTTGACGGCCGCTGGGGGGCTCCGGCTCCTGCCACCACGCCTCCGCCGGCGGCCGCCGCCGCGACCGCTCCCGCACCGCTGCCCGCCGCCTCGCCCGGCGACGCCGCCTGGAAGGCGCTGCTCGAGGCGGCCGGTCTCGACGGCGTCGACCTGGGTCCGGCCGGAAAGACCGGCGGAACGGCCGGCGCCTTGCTGCACCGGCTGGTCGCCGGCCTGGTGGTGATGATGGAGGCACGCGCCCGCGCCAAGGCCCAGCTCGGCGCCCAGGGCACCGCCTTCAATCCCGAAGGCAACAACCCGCTGAAGTTCGCCCGCACCCCGGACCAGGCCCTGGCCCAGCTGCTCGGCCCGCCGCAGCGCGGCTACCTCGACGCCGAACGCGCCGTCGATGACGCCTTCAAGGACCTGCAGGCCCACCAGATGGCCACCCTCGCCGCCATGCAGGGCGCCCTGAGATCGACCCTGGACCGCTTCAGCCCCAGCGCCATCCGCTCACGGGCCGAGGGCCGGGGCCTGCTGAGCAAGATCCTGCCCGGCGCCAAGGAAGCCGCCCTGTGGAAAGCCTACGAACGCGAGTTCGAGGGGGTCGTCGAGGGCTCCGACGAGGCGTTCATGGACGTGTTCGCGAAGGCGTTCCGCGAGGCGTACGAGCGGGCGTCCGGCGGGGGGCGGTGGTAGGCCGTGGTACTGCGCGTGACCCTTGGGCAGCATGCGGCACTGGCCGCGCGCCGGGCCGTGCAGCGCATCGCCGAGGAACTGCCGCTGCACGAAGCTAGTCTGGCCGACTGGCCGACCGCTGCCCTCAAGATCCTCGCAAGGGAAGCCTATGATCGCGCCCAAGCGTGGGGCCTCGTCCGCCTGCCCGACCACCTCTTTTTCGCCCTGACCATGCTGAGAGTGCACCCGCGC
>JBIKTU010000321.1:0-3404 GCA_044347965.1 Caulobacter sp. | reverse complement strand
CACGCAGGTTGTTGATCAGGCGGCCGACCAGCGCACCGCCCCAGGCCAAGGCCAGGGCCAGGGCCATATAGGCGCCGACAGCGGGGCTGTAGCCGAGCATGCCGGCCGTTCCCGCGTGCGACGCCAGCAGCATCCCGCCCAGCGCCCGGGCCTCGCCCGGTCCGTCGCGCCGGCCTTCCATCGCGGCCAGGCCCGCGCCCGCCATCGCCGGTTCCGGCCGGACGATCAGATAGCCGCCCATGGCGCCGGCGAGGCAGCAGGCGATCACGGCGAGGGGCAGGGCCAGTCCGTACAAGGCGGGAACTCCGGTCGGCGACGGCGGGGTCGCGACTTCCAATCCACCCTATGTAGTGCGTTGCGGGCCCTGGTGGGAGCGCGGATCGACGGCGCAAGTCTTGACTCCGGAAGGTCGCATCCCTACTTCCCGCCTGTCGTTGGCACTCGGGGTGACGGACTGCTAACAGCGGCCTCCCGGCGTCGACACACCGTTCAGAACAACCGTTACCTACGGAGACGACCCGATGAAGTTTCGTCCTCTTGGCGACCGCGTCCTTGTGAAGCGGGTCGAGGAAGAACAGAAGACCAAGGGCGGGATCATCATCCCCGATACCGCCAAGGAAAAGCCGCAGGAAGGCGAAGTGATCGCCGTTGGTCCCGGCGCGCGCGATGAAGACGGCGACTACATCGCCCTCGACGTGAAGGCCGGCGACAAGATCCTGTTCGGCAAGTGGTCCGGCACCGAAGTGAAGGTGGACGGCCAGGATCTGCTGATCATGAAGGAAAGCGATATCCTGGGCGTGGTCGAGGCCTGATCAGGTCCGCCCATCCCGGCCCAGGCCGGGACCCGAGATACAGCCGCTGAACCAGCGCAATCAAACTGAACCTCTTCGCCCTTCGATCTGGGCTCCGGCATTCGCCGGGGTGATCGGATCAGGGAGAAACCTAGAAAGAGAGCTCCGAAATGGCCGCCAAAGACGTCTATTTCTCTTCCGACGCGCGCGACAAGATGCTGCGCGGCGTCAACATCCTCGCCAACGCGGTGAAGGTGACCCTCGGCCCCAAGGGCCGCAATGTCGTGATCGAAAAGTCCTTCGGCGCCCCGCGCTCGACCAAGGACGGCGTCTCGGTCGCCAAGGAAATCGAACTGGCTGACCGCTTCGAGAACCTCGGCGCCCAGCTGATCCGCGAAGTCGCCTCCAAGACCAACGACAAGGCCGGCGACGGCACCACCACCGCCACCGTCCTGGCCCAGGCCATCGTCGTCGAAGGCCTGAAGTCGGTCGCGGCCGGCATGAACCCGATGGATCTGAAGCGCGGCGTCGACAAGGCCGTGATCAAGGTCGTCGCCGAGATCAAGGCGACCTCCAAGAAGGTCACCACCAACCAGGAAATCGCCCAGGTCGGCGCCATCTCGGCGAACGGCGACAGCGAGATCGGCGACATGATCGCCCGCGCCATGGAAAAGGTCGGCAACGAGGGTGTCATCACCGTCGAGGAAGCCAAGACCGCCGAGACCGAACTCGACGTCGTCGAGGGGATGCAGTTCGACCGCGGCTACCTGTCGCCGTACTTCATCACCAACGCCGACAAGATGGAGGCCGTTCTCGAGGACCCGCAGATCCTGCTGTTCGAGAAGAAGCTCTCCTCGCTGCAGCCGCTGCTGCCGGTGCTGGAAGCCGTTGTCCAGTCGGGCCGTCCGCTGCTGATCATCGCTGAAGACGTCGAAGGCGAAGCCCTGGCCACCCTGGTGGTCAACAAGCTGCGCGGCGGCCTGCGGGTCGCGGCCGTCAAGGCGCCGGGCTTCGGTGATCGCCGCAAGGCCATGCTGGAAGACATCGCCATCCTCACGGGCGCCGAAGTCATCAGCGAAGACCTCGGCATCAAGCTCGAGAACGTCACCCTCGAGATGCTGGGCCGCGCCAAGAAGGTCACGATCACCAAGGACGACACCACCATCGTGGACGGCGTCGGCTCCAAGGACGACATCGAGGGCCGCATCGCCCAGATCAAGCGTCAGATCGAGGACACCACCAGCGACTACGACAAGGAAAAGCTGCAGGAACGTCTGGCCAAGCTGGCCGGCGGCGTCGCGGTCATCCGCGTCGGCGGCGCGACCGAAGTCGAGGTGAAGGAGCGCAAGGACCGCGTCGACGACGCCCTGAACGCCACCCGCGCCGCGGTTGAGGAAGGCATCGTCCCCGGCGGCGGCGTCGCGCTGCTGAAGGCGTCGCAATCGCTCGAGGGCATGGTGGGCGACAACGCCGACCAGACCGCCGGCATCGCCATCGTCCGTCGCGCCCTGCAGGCCCCGATCCGTCAGATCGCCGAAAACGCCGGCGTTGAAGGCTCGATCGTGGTCGGCAAGATCCTCGAGAACAACACCGCTTCGTTCGGCTTCAACGCCCAGACCGAAGAGTACGGCGACCTGGTGAAGATGGGCGTCATCGACCCGGCCAAGGTCGTGCGCACGGCTCTGCAGGACGCGGCCTCGGTCTCCGGCCTGCTGATCACCACCGAAGCGGCCATCGTCGAAGCGCCGAAGAAGAACGCTCCGGCCGGCGGCGGCATGCCCGGCGGCATGGGCGGCATGGGCGACATGGACTTCTAGGAAGTCCATAAAGTCGCCCATCACCAAAGATGGTTGGATCGGCGCAGGCCGATCCAACGCGGCGACATGGACTTCTAGTCCAGGCGTTTAGCCACGAGCCAGGATTGAGGGCGGCGTCGAGAGGCGCCGCCCTTTTTCTATGTGCGCCAGTCCTCCCCGCTCGCGGGGAGGGGGACCGCGCGGAGCGCGGTGGAGGGGTAGCGCCGACGGCGGCCAGCTTACACGCCGCTCGGCGTTCCACGCTTCGCTTGCAGAATGAGACGCAAGGCCGCGTCAATATCGTGAAGGACCAGACTGTCGGATAGGCGCAGGACGCGTACACCCTGTATCGCCATCCACTGATCGCGGAGGCCATCCCTGGCCACGGCCTCATCGCCTCGGTGAGCTCCGCCGTCGACCTCAATGGCCAGTCGATGCGCCGAGCAGAAGAAGTCCACCACGTAGGGTCCAAGGACGTGCTGGCGGCGGAAGCGCAGGCCTTCGAGGCGCTTGCCGCGAAGAGCGTTCCAGAGCGCAGCCTCCGAAAGCGTCATCGACCTTCTCAGACTGCGGGCGAGCGCGATGGTTGAGGAGTGCCGCATGGCGCCCCCATAGATTGTTCTTGTTTCGTTCGCAAGCCCCTGACGCCGGCGCTACCCCTCCACCCTGCTCCGCAGGGTCCCCCTCCCCGTAAACGGGGAGGACTGACCAGCCCCTACTCCCCCTTCTCCTCCCGCGGCCCGATCACCATCTGGCCGATCCAGTTGACGACGCCCAGCACCACCGCGCCCAGCACCGCGGGCCAGAGGCCGTCGAC
>JBIKTU010000322.1:0-3404 GCA_044347965.1 Caulobacter sp. | reverse complement strand
GTGATCGCCCTCGCCCGCCTCGGCGGCTTCGAGGTCGATCACATCCGCCGCGCCATCAACAGCGAACACCCCGAACTGCTGGCTCTGGCCTGCGCCGCCATCGGGGTCGACCGCGGCGCTTTCCCGACCATCCTGGAAGCCGTTCGCGACCTCAACAAGGGCCGGCCTGGCGGCGGCGAGGAAGGAAGCCGCCGCGCCGGCGGCGCATTTGGCCACTTCAAGGCCGATATCGCTGGCATGGCGTTCCGTCAGGCCGTCAAGTCGGTCTGATGTTCAACGCCGAACCCTTCACACGCCGCCTGACCTTCACGGCCAGCGACCGGCCCGAGGCCCAGCAGGCCCGTGAACGCCTGACGGAACGCTATGGCGACGCCGGGGCCGGCGCACAGATCATCGTCGCCCTGGGCGGCGACGGCTTCATGCTGGAGACGCTGCACGCCACGCTCGCCGACCAGAAGCCGATCTACGGCATGAACCGCGGCTCGCTCGGCTTCCTGATGAACGAGTACAGCGAAGACGGCCTGCTGGAGCGTATCGCCGCCGCCGAACGGGCCGTGATCCATCCGCTGGCCATGGTCGCGGTCGACAGCAAGCGCCGAAATCACCGGGCGCTGGCGATCAACGAAGTCTCGCTGCTGCGCCAGACGCGCCAGACCGCGAAGCTGCGCATCTCCATCGACGGCAAGGTGCGGATGGCCGAGCTGGTCTGCGATGGCGCCATGGTCGCCACCCCCGCCGGATCGACGGCCTACAACCTGTCGGCCCACGGCCCGATCATCCCCATCGACGCCAAGGTTCTGGCCCTGACCCCGATCAGCGCGTTCCGCCCGCGTCGCTGGCGCGGCGCCCTCCTGTCGCAGACGGCCAGGGTCACCTTCGAGGTGCTGGAGGCGGACAAGCGCCCGGTCAGCGCCGTGGCCGACAACGTCGAGGTCCGCGACGTGGTCGAGGTCCATGTCTCGGAGGACCGCTCGATCAGCCTGGCGATGATGTTCGACGCCGGCCGCAGTCTGGACGAGCGGGTCCTTACAGAACAGTTCAGCGGCTGAGCCGGGGGGCGATCCCCGATTGAATGACCGGCCGCCCATGCCGCAGCCGCGACCTACGGTCGCAACCCGGGACGCCGCCGTCTCATCCGTTGTTAACAACAGGCCCGATACTCTGTGGATGAAAACGCCACAGGAGACGAGCGTGAGCGACAATCCGACGGTTCAGGTGATCCAGACCCCGAACCTCCTGCGACTGAAGGTCGGGGGCAGGTTCGGCGGAATCGACGCCGCAGCGATCGCCAAGGCCGAAGCCGCGCTCAAGAGCCTGTCGGGCAACTTCACGCAATGGCTCAACGAAGAGCTGGCCAAGCTCGAGGACGCCCGCGCCCAGGTCCACACCGACGGCCTGACGACCGCGACGGCGGAACTTCTCTACCTTCGCGCCCATGACCTGAAGGGCCTGGGCGCCACCTACGAGTTCCCGATCGTCACCCGCATCGCCGGCTCGCTGTGCAAGCTGATCGACGACGACAACAAGCGCCACAGCGCGCCGATGCTGCTGATCGACGCCCACATCGACGCCATCAAGGCCGCCGTCCGCGCCGATATCCGCGACGACAGCCACCCGGTCGGCCGCAAGCTGGCCGAGGAGCTGGAAGAGCGGGTCAGGGCCTTCGCGGCGTAAGCCGGCGATAGCGACCGCCCCCGGCCCTGCCCCTCAGACCGGCGGGATCACCATCCTCACGGCGAGGGCCGCCGAGCGCGGCTCCACGGCGTCGAGCGTTTCGCAGATCTCCCCGCTCACCGACGCGTCGTGGTCCATGATCCGCGAGGCGGAGGAAACAACGGCCGCATAGTCGGCGATGCTCAATCCTTCGGGACGTGCGCCGGACAGGCCGACAAGCAGCAACCGGATCACGCCAAAGCGGACGGCAAGGTTCTGGAATTGCGGCAGAACAGGCCCGACCAGGAAAAGCCGGTTGAGATAGATGTAGTTCAGGACAAAGTTACGCAGCGCGTAATCATGCGCGCCATCGAACGGTTTGAACCTGTTTTCGTAGAAGACGGCATATTGCTTCAGTGCGCCGTCGAAATCCTCCGCGCTTCCCAGAATGCTGTCGAGAGACGCCTGCACGATCTTCGGGAAACGCGTGTGTACGCTGCCTTTCCGCGAAACGGAGAGGGCAATACCGGTCAGGATCCTGAACTGCTCGAGCGCCTGGTCGCCGAGGGCGAAGTCTTCCTGCAGAAGCGCCTGTCGTGTCTCGGCCGTGTAGGTCCGGATCGACTGAAGCAGGTCGCTGCCCGCGGGCTCGACGCCCGGGTCATCGGACAGAAACGTCTCGGTGATGAGGCCGGCGAACATGATCGCCTTCCAGACAGGCAGGGCGCGGTCTCGCAAGACCTCTTCGATCGCGGCATGAATGGCCGAACGCGCGGTCGCGTCACCGCTCGGATGTGTAACTGCGGTGTCGGTCATCCCATCGCCCGGGAACGTCATCGCGTCGGGAGATGACACGCAGAGCTGTGCGGCCTCCGGGCAGGACAGCTTTGCACCCAGGTAGCGCCTTCCATCGCGATCCCAGGTCTCACGCGGGTAGGAACGGCAGGTCTCGGACAGCGCACCCTCCCCCAGCCGGTTCTGGATGGCACAGAGCTTGTTGTCGTCGAGGAACGGGCAGTTGCCGGCAGGCGTAAGGTGGATGCGCGCGTACCGGTCTGCGGATCGCGGCTCTCTGAGCTTCTTCACATGCCTTTGCAGGTCCTGGCCAAGTCCGGGCTCCTTGACCGCCATGTAGGCCCTGAACGTCGCCCGATCGACATCGACCTGAAAGCTGGAGCAGCAGGTCTCCTCGCACGCCGCGCCGACACACTTGAACGTCGACATATATTGCGGCGCATTCATCGTGCTGTGGTCGGCCACCAATCTGTCCCCGATCCTATGGGCCCAAGCGCGATCTGGTGCGGGGCGTTCACCGGGCTCCGACGAACAGCTGAGTCCGGAAAGTTCCGCCGCCAGCCCAATCCCCGACGGTGGCGAGGGCGCCGCAGAGGTCGTCGTCGACCCCGTCAGAATTGGCATCACCGTGCTGCCGACTCAGTGACTCCGTCAACGATGCGCTCAGGGGTCATCGAGACACGCCCCCGCGGACGAGAGGGTGCGGCTCTCGCCCGGATCCGACCTGAGGGCGGCAATCGCCCCTTCTCGGTAGTTGGCGGATCCAGACTGGCAGGGTGCGTTTCAGCCGACCGACGTTCCCCGGACAGCGCCGGCGCGAACTAAACCTACGCGGACATCTGCATCCCGGTGAGTCTGCGGGCTGACAGCCTTCCCTGATCTGCTAAGCGTAGTGAGCCAGATTGGGTTGATCATGTCCAAGAACTCCGCCAGCGAGATTGATGTCGACGGCGGGC
>JBIKTU010000320.1:0-3424 GCA_044347965.1 Caulobacter sp. | reverse complement strand
CAAGGGATCGGGCATGGTCTATGTGGCCGGCCGGCCCGATCACAAGCTCGACAACGACAGCATGGTCGACCACATCGTCGGCCTGGTCGAGGCGCGCGCCGCCGAGATCGAGGCCGAGAAGGCCCGAGCCCTTCAGGCTGCCGAGTAGCCGGCTACATTTGCGGTCCGAGCGCGCCGGCCAAGCCACCGTGCAGGGGCTTATGCTCGACCCTTCCCCCACGCCGGACGCGCAACATCCGCGCAGCGGACCCGGATCATGACAGCTTTACCCGAATTGGGGGCACTTGACCCGTGCAGACGCCGGTGGACCATGCGTATGCATGCCGTGGATACTCGCTAGCTGATGCGGTGATAACTGGTGTCGACAGACGCGGAGAAGGATCGTGGCCGACTGGCCCTTCGGGCGTCGACACGCTTCTTTCTGCGGTCGATAGACCTGCTGACCCGGGCGGTCGGCAATGGCGACATCCTGCGGAGCGTCATCTTCCTGGCGCTCGTCGACGCCAATACCCGTCATCTGCGGCCGTCCGACCCGGTCGCCCGCGCGTTTTCGGGGACCAATGACCAGGTACCCGACGAGATCCGGCGGCCGGTGAGCGTGCACGCGCTGTCGCTGGACCTGGCCCTGCCCTACGAGACGACACGCCGGCACGTGAACGCCCTGATCGAGCAGGGGCTCTGTGACAGGGTCGAGGCCGGCATCCTGGTGCGCGCCGAGGTTCTGGAGCGTGACGGCATGGTCGCGGCCCACCGCAAGAACCTGGAAAATCTCAACGCCCTGTTCAGCGACCTGCGCGACGGCGGCGTCAAGCTTCCCATCTGAGGCGAAGCCTTCCCCGACTCCACAGGAGCCGGGGACGCCCCGCGTTGTCGCGGTCAGGTGTCGAAAACGATGACCGAGCGGGCCAGTTCGCCGCGCTTCAGCTCCTCGAACGCCTCGTTGACCTGTTCCAGCTTCAGACGCTGGGAGATCATCTCGTCCAGCTTCAGCTTGCCCGACATGTAGAAGTCGACAAGCCGGGGCATGTCGACGGGGAAGCGGTTGGAACCCATCAGCGAGCCCTGGATGCGCTTCTCGCCCAGGAAGTCGGCGCCGTGCAGTTCGATCATGGTGCCGACCGGGATCATGCCGATGACGTTGGCGGTGCCGCCCCGGGCCAGCATCTTGAAGGCCTGTTCGGTGGTCTTCTTCAGGCCGATGGCCTCGAAGCTGTGCTGGACGCCGCCCCTGGTCATCTCGATGACCGCCGCGACGGGGTCGACCTCGCTGGCGTTGATCACGTCGGTGGCGCCGAAGGCCTTGGCGAGGGCCAGCTTGGAGTCCTGCATGTCGATGGCGATGATCCGGCCGGCGCCGGCGATCGCCGCGCCGTTGACCGCCGCCAGGCCGACGCCGCCGCAGCCGATCACGGCCACCGTCTCACCCGCGCGAACGCTGGAGGTCTGCACCACCGCGCCGACTCCGGTGGTGACCGAGCAGCCGATCAGGGCGGCGCGGTCCAGCGGCATGTCCTTGCGAACCGCGACGCAGGCATGTTCGTGGATCAGCATCTGTTCGGCGAAGGACGACAGGTTCAGGAACTGGTTCAGGCCGTTGCCCAGGCGCGGCTCGTCGCCCTTGGCGCGGCGGACGTCGCCGCTGATGCAGCGGGCCATATGGCCGGTGACGCAGTGGGCGCAGTGACCGCAGAAGGCCGACAGGCAGGTGATGACGTGATCGCCGACCTTCACGGTACGGACTTCCGAGCCGATCTGCTCGACCACGCCCGCGCTCTCGTGGCCCAGAACGGCCGGCAGCGGGTGGGGGTAGGAGCCTTCCACGAAGTGCAGGTCCGAATGGCAGACGCCGGCGGCGACGGTGCGGATCAGCACCTCGTGAGGACCGGGTTTGCTGATCGAGATGTTTTCGATCTGCAGCGGCTTGCCGACTTCGCGCAGGACTGCGGCCTTCATGGCGTGTCTCCCTTTGTTTGATTGCGGCGGACGTTATCGCCGTTCACCCGTCGGGCGAAAGGCCTCGCGAACGTTCGTCGGCAGGAATCTCGACGAACGGCCAGGGCTGAGATACCGATGTTTCGAAATCGGGAGGAACGCTGATGACGTCCATTCGCGCCAACGTCTCGCGCCGGGGCCTGCTGGGATGGACCGCCGCCGGAGGCGCGGCGCTGGCCACCCCGGCCGCCGCCCTCTTCGGCCGGCCTGTCGTCGAGACCCGCCAGGGCAGGGTCAGAGGGGCCGCGGTCGACAACGGGACGCTGGTCTTCAAGGGCATCCCCTACGCGGCCCCGCCGGTCGGCGAGCTGCGCTTCGCGCCGCCGAAGTCGCCCGTCGCCTGGACCGGAACGCGGGATGCGATGGCCTTCGGCCATACCGCGATCCAGAATCCCTCCCCCTCGTCAGTGAACCCGACCTCCGAGCTGGGCAAGGCCCTGCAGCAGGTCTTCCCGGCCCGCGCCGACGTCGAGGCCCAGAGCGAGGACTGCCTCTATCTGAACGTCTGGACCAGACGACTCAGTGGGAAGAAACCGGTCATGGTCTGGTTCCATGGCGGCGGCTTCGCCTACGGCTCGGGCCAATGGCCCATGTACGACGGAGCGAATCTGGCGGAGCGGGACGTGGTGGTCGTCTCCGTGAACCACCGGCTCAGCGTTTTTGGCTACCTCGACCTCCCGGAGGTCGAGGGCTCGGGCAACGCCGGCATGCTGGACCTGGTCGCGGCGCTCGAGTGGGTCCGCGAGAATATCGCGGCCTTCGGCGGCGATCCCGGCAACGTCACCATCTTCGGTGAGTCCGGCGGCGGGGCAAAGGTCAGCTACCTTTTGGCCATGCCGCGCGCCAGCGGCCTGTTCCACAAGGCCATCGTCCAAAGCGGACCCGGCGTGCGCGCGCTGCCCCGTGATAGGGCCGCGGACCTGCGCGCCGATCTCTACAAGGAACTCGGCCTTGCCGAGGGCGATATAGCCGGCCTGCGCGCCGCGCCCTGGGACGGGGTTCTGGCCGCGGCCCGCGCCGCGGAGGCCAGGGCGCCCGGCGCCGGGTTCGACCGCAGCGGCTTCTCGCCGGTGGTCGACGGCGACGTTCTGCCCGCCCAGCCCTGGGACCCAAGGGCGCCTGACACGGCGCGCGACGTGCCCGTGCTGATCGGCATCAACAGGGACGAGATGACCCTGTTCATGGCCTCCGCGCCCTGGTTCGGCCGGCTCGACGAGGCGGGGCTGGAGAAGATGGCGGCCGGAATGCTGGGTGAGAAGGCTCCGGCGGTGCTGGCGGCGCTGAAGGTCGACTTCCCGGACGACAGCCCGACCTATCGCGCCACGCACCTTGGCACCTATGGCCGGATGTTCGCCGGCTCGGTCCAGATCGCCGAGCGGAAGGCCGCCCAGGGCGGAGCGAAAGCCTACATGTACCTGCTGGAGTGGGGGAC
>JBIKTU010000319.1:0-3426 GCA_044347965.1 Caulobacter sp. | reverse complement strand
CAGCGACTGGCTGATTTTCGTCGTAGCGAGAGCGGAATGATCTTCCGGGTTTGCAGGGCGATCTCCATCTCGGTCGCCAGCGCCCCGCCGAAGAACAGCGCGTTCACGTTCCAGCTCAGCCAGATCAGGAACACCACCACCGTGGCCACCGAGCCGTAGGTGGCGCCCAGGTGAGCGATCTGCTCGACATAGAAGGCGCAGAGCCAGGAAAAGCAAAGGCCGAGCACCGCCGAGGCGACGCCCCCGGCCAGGGACGCGCGCCAGGCGACCGGCTCCCGCGCCATGGCGAAGCGGTAGATCAGGGTCATGGCCAGCACCAGGCCTATGCTGGTCCAGGTCCATTCGCTGAACAGCCAGCTCATGCCGGCCAGCGGCTTGAAATCCAGCGCCAGGGACATCACCCGGATGCCGAGGAAGGCGAAGGACACCACGCCTATCAGCACAAGGGCCGCGATCAGCACGATCAGGGCCATGATGTTGAAGCTGATGAAGCCGCGCTGGTTTTCCTCGTCGTGGATGAACGACAGACCGGCGAGCAGGGCCTTGAAGCCCCGGTGGGCTGCGTAGGCGCCGATGATCAGGGCGAAGATGCCGCGAGCGCCGGCGGGCAGCATTCCGGCCAGCACCTCGGCCTGCCCGGCCACCTGCTCGGGCGCCGAGAGCATGCCGTAGAGGCCGATGACAATGACCAGCAGGGGAAACACCGCCAGCATGATCCAGAACGACACGCCGCCCACGTAGAGCATGACGTCGCGGCCCCACAGGCGCTTCAACGCCTTGCCGAGCACCTCCAGCATCGCCCGCGCCCAATGGACGGGGTCAAGATCGATCTGGGGGGAATGACCCTGCGGGCCGGCGTCTGACATGGCGCGGAAACTGCCCTCCCCGCATCGTATGCGCAACGTCAAAGGCGCGCCCCGCTTCGCGGGACGCGCCTGACAGGATGACCTTGCCTTCGTCCTGGATAACCGGCCGCCACAACGAGGGACGGGAGTGCGTGGCGGCCGGCTACGAAGCGACCATCGAATCCGCGACCTGAACGGTGGCTGAACGGATGTGCGTGCTTCGACACGCGCCTGCGGCGCTGCTCAGCATGACGTTGATGTATAGCCTTCAGCCTACGTCATCCTGAGCAGCCGCGAAGCGGCGTGTCGAAGGACGCACCGCCTCAGAGCGCGCCCTTCTCCTTCAGCGCGGCGACCTCGGCGGCGGTGAAGCCCCAGTCGGTCAGGGCCTCGTCGTTGTGGGCGCCGATCTTCGGCGGCGGGCCCTGGATGGCGCCCGGCGTGGCCGAGAAGCGCGGCGCGGGGGCCGGCTGGACCACACCCTCGACGGTGACGAAGGTTTCGCGGGCCACGTTGTGGGCGTGTTTGGGGGCTTCCTCGAGATCCAGCACCGGCGCGAAGCAGATATCGGTGGCGTCCATGATCGCGCACCACTCCGCCTGGGTCTTGGTCCGCAGAACGTCCTGCAGCTTGGCCTTCAGCGACGGCCAGGCGGAGCGGTCCATCTGGTTGGCGAATTCCGGATCGGTGATGCCGGTCTTCTCCAGCAGCAGGGCGTAGAACTGCGGCTCGATCGAGCCGATCGAGATCCACTTGCCGTCGGCGCATTGGTAGGTGTCGTAGAAGTGGGCCCCGCCATCGAGCAGGTTGGAGCGCCGCTCGTCCTTCCAGATGCCGGCGCCCTTGAAGCCGTAGAACATGGCCATCAGCGAGGCGGCGCCGTCGCTCATCGCGCAGTCGATGACCTGACCCTTGCCGGTCTCGCGGGCGCTGATGATGCCGGCCATCAGGCCGAACGCCAGGTACAGGGCTCCGCCCCCGAAGTCCCCGACCAGGTTCAGCGGCGGAACCGGCTTGTCCTCGGTGCCGATGGCGTGGAGCGCGCCGGTGATGGCGATGTAGTTCATGTCGTGGCCGGCGGCCTTGGCGTAGGGGCCGGTCTGGCCCCAACCGGTCATGCGGCCGAACACAAGCTTGGGATTGCGCGCCAGCACGACGTCCGGGCCCAGGCCCAGGCGCTCCATCACGCCGGGGCGGAACCCCTCGATCAGGCCGTCGGCGCTTTCCAGCAGCTTGAGCACCGCCTCGATGGCGTCGGGCGATTTGAGGTCCAGCGCCACCGAGCGGCGGCCCCGGCTGGTGACGTCGGCCGGCGAGGCGCGGCCCGAGCCCTTGCGGTCGACCCGCACCACGTCGGCGCCCAGGTCCGACAGCAGCATGCCGCAGAACGGCCCCGGCCCGATGCCGGCGAACTCGACGATCTTCAGACCCGAAAGCGGACCACTAGCCATGACGTTTCTCCCGTTTGGCCGAGATTTAGAGGCGCTGACGCATGGTCAGGCAAGCGGGCGGTCTTCAAGGCTGTGGAAGATGCGGGCGATGAGCACTCCATCCGGATCGACGCGATAGAAGATGATGTAGGCCGCCCTGCCAAAGGGCACGATGAGCTTCCGCCCGTTCGGCGGCTCAACGGGCGCGCCTCTCTCGGCATACTCCGAGAGACTGGCGACTCCAGCGAGAATCGCCTCCAACGCATCGAGCGCCCTGGCGGGGTCTGCGCCGGCCAGGAAGTCGGACAGGCGCACCAGATCCCTCCTGGCGCTCGACAGGAAGCGGACGCGTCGCCTCACTTGGCGGGCGCCGACCTTTCAATCAGTCGTCGGCTGAGATGCTCACGGACGTGCCTGAAGACGGCATCAGCGTCCTCGGCGACACCGGTGCGGTCGAACTCCTCGATCCGCGCTTCGGAGATCGCCCAGTCGTCGTTCCTCAGGGCGCGCGCGATCAGACGCGCGGCGAACGCTTCGGCTGGCTCGCCTGCTTCCTCGGCAGCCCTTCGCAAGGCAGCCGAGGATTCGGCGTCGAGTTGCAATGTGAGCTTCTGGTCAGCCATTGGCCCACACTATCAGATTGAGGCGGCGCCAAAAAGTCCCCCTATACGAGCAACTAGAGCGTCTGCCCGTCGTCGATGGTGATCATCGTGCCGGTGATGAAGTGCGCCCGGCGGCCGGCCAGCATGAGCAGGGCCTCGTCCAGCACGTCCTCGTCCATCAGGCGGCGGCGCGGAAAGCCCTTGATCTGCTTCTGGCCGCCTTCGGTCTGGAACCAGTCGCTGTTGATCTCGGTCTCGATATAGCCCGGGCAGATGGCGTTGACCGCGATGCGGGGCCGCGCCCACTCCCGGGCCAGGCCCTTGGTCAGCGAGGCGCAGGCGGCCTTGGACGCGCAATAGACGGTCAGGCCCGGCAGCTGGTTGAAGGCCGCGATCGCGGCGATGTTGATGATCCGCGCCTCGCCGGCCTCGGCCACGCCGCTGGCGATCATGCGCTTCGCCGCCTCGACGGCGCCGAAATAGACGGCGCGGACGTTGACGGCCATGGTCTGGTCGAAGGTCTCGACCGTCATGTCCATGGCCATGCCG
>JBIKTU010000318.1:0-3428 GCA_044347965.1 Caulobacter sp. | reverse complement strand
GGGGCAAGGTTCAGACCACGCACGAGCAGATGGTTTTCGCGGAAGCCACCACCGTGGTCCCGCTGATCGGCTCCGACGCCTATCATCGCGGCGCCTGGAAGAACCGTGTGAAGCCGCGCTGGCAGAAGCTGTTTGCGTAGGCTCTTCGCATCGCCGGACTGAACGAGCCGCGCGAGGGTCAGCCCCTCGCGCGGCTTTTTCGTTCCGGTTCGTCCCGTCCAACAGGCCACGATCAGCCGCCTCGACGGCGCGGCGGCCGCTGCCGAATGCGGACTTGCAACACCGGCCGGAAAGGTCATCCTGCAGGAAAACCAGGGAGATGCGTCAATGAGCCGTATGCGGATGATGATGATCGCCGGCGTGGCGACAGTGGCCTCTGTGGGCGTGGCCTGGGCGCAATTCCCGTTCCCCGGCTATCTTGGCAAACAGGCGATCGACACATCCGCGGTCATTCCGCCGGCGCCCGCCCCAAGCTCGCCGCAGGCAGAGGCCGACCGCGCCATCTTCACGGCGACCAGAGCCCTGAAAGGCACGCCGCGCTGGGATATGGCGGTCGCCGACCTGGATGAGCGCAGGGTCGTCTACGGCATGCGCTGCGCCATCGGCGTGGAGATCAAGGACCTGGCCGACGCGCCGAAGCTGTCGCGGGTTCTGATGCGGGTCGCGCCGGACCTGACGAAGGCCGTCGACGCGCCCAAGGCCTTCTACAACCGCAAGCGGCCTTACCTGGAGCAGGAGGGCGAGATCTGCACCACGCGAAGCGAGGCGCTGGCCAGGAGCCCTGATTACCCCTCCGGTCACTCAAGCTGGGGCTGGGCGGTCGGCCTGATCCTGGCCGAGCTGGCCCCAGACCGGGCCGTCCCGATCCTTCAGCGCGCCCGCGCCTTCGGGGAAAGCCGCGCCGTTTGCGGCGTGCACAGCGCCAGCGCCGTCGCGGCAGGCCGGGACAACGGCGCGGCCGTGATCGCCGCCGTGCACGGCGTCCCGGACTTCCGGGCCGACATGGAAGCAGCTCGCGCGGAGCTCGCCGCCCTCCGGGCCAAGGCGGGGCCTCTGGAGGGCTGCGAGGTCGAGGCAAAGGTGCTCGCCACGGCGCCCTGGTAGTCGGGACCTTCGGCGGACGCTTGCCCTTGGGGTCCGCCGTCTCTACCTCTGCCACCATGGCCCAAACGCACGCCTGCGACCACGAGCACGACCAGCCAGGACTGTCCGGCGGCGCGCTGGCCGCCGGGCTGACGGCGGCGGAGTCGCGTTGCGCGGCCGCGGGCCAGCGCCTGACCGCGCCCCGCCGACGGGTGCTTGAGTTGCTGCTCGGCGCCGGACAGCCCGTGAAGGCCTATGACCTGATCGCCGCCTACGGCGCCGGGGGCGAGCCGGCCAAGCCGCCGACGGTCTATCGCGCGCTGGAATTCCTCGCGCGCCACGGCTTCGCCCACCGCATTGAAAGTCTGAACGCCTATATCGCCTGCGGCGGCGGCAGCGAGGGCCATGCGGCGGCCTTCCTGATCTGCGACTGCTGCGGACGCACCCGGGAGATCGCGCCGGCCGGCGCGAGCGAGATCGAGCGGCTGGCCGCCGAGCGCGGCTTCACCCTGACCGGCCTCACGGTCGAGGCTCACGGCCGTTGCCAGGATTGCGCCGCCTGATGTCGGAGTTCGGAGTCGAGATCTGGCGCGGGGGTGTCAACACCTGGGAATGCGACGAGATGGGGCACATGAACGTGCGCTTCTACGTCACCAAGGCCTCCGAGGGCCTGGTCGGCATGGCCGCCGCCCTGGGTCTGCCCAATGCTTTCGCCGCCCATGCCGAATCGACGCTGCTGATCCGCGAGCATCACATCCGGTTCCTGCGCGAGGCCCACGCCGGCGCGGCCCTGCACATGACCGGCGGCGTTCTGGCGTTCGGCGAGGACGAGGCACGGCTGGTCCAGCTGCTGTGGCACAGCGAGAGCGGCGCCCTGGCGGCGACGTTCCAGACCGTGGTCGCCCATGTCACCCCGCGCGACGGCCGGCCCTTCCCCTGGAGCGCCCGGTCCAGGGCTTTGGCCGAGGCGCTGGTCGTGAACCTGCCTGACCAGGCCGCGGCCCGCAGCGTTTCGCTGGCCCCGGTCACATCCACGGCAAATCTGGCCCGCGCCGATGAGCTGGAACTGGTGCGCATCGCCCAGGGCGCTGTCTCGCCGCAGGACTGCGACATCTTTGGCCGCATGCGGCCCGAGCTGTTCATCGGCCGGGTCTCCGACGGCGTTCCCCGTCTGGTCCGCGGCTACCGCGACACGGTCAGCGAGGCGGCGGAGGAGAAGCCCAGCCGCATCGGCGGTGCGGTTCTGGAGTACCGCCTCATCCACCTCGACTGGCCGCGCGCCGGCCAGCGCCTGGAAATCCGGTCGGGCCTGAAGACCGCCGACACCCGGACCAAGACCATGGTCCACTGGATGATCGATCCGGCCACCGGCAAGGCCTGGGGAACTTCACAGGCGGTGGCCATCACCTTCGATCTCGACGCCCGCAAGATCGTGCCGATCACCGAGGCGGCGCGGGAGCGGCTGATGACGCAGGCGACCCCGGGACTGGCGCTTTAGCGGAGACGGCTTTTGGTGTCCCCGAGCGTCCGGCCGGTGTCGGGGACAGTAAGCCATGTTCCAAGGGACAGGGCATCCCCTCCCCAGGCTAACCTGCCGCCGCCAGCAGCACCTCGCGCACCAGATCGGGCCGTTCCATCGGCAGAAAGTGACTGGTTCCCGGCACGGTCTCGATGGTCGCGCCACTGGCCAGCACCATCGCCTCATGGACCTCGAACTGCGCGGTCGAACCCACTTCGGCCTTGAGGATGCGCACGGGCGCCGCGATGCGCGGGATGCCGCCGACGGCGTCCGGCGATGGCGTGGCGAAGTTGGCGCTCTCCCATTGCGGCGCGCAGGCCAGGCGCATCTGCCCCGCGCCGTCCTCGACCAGCCCGTCGAGGAGATAGTCGCTCAGGGCCTCGTCGGACCAGGTCCGGAACGCGCCGCGGCCGCGGTAGGCCTCGAACGCCGCCTGCCGGTCGGCGAAGGTTGACCGCCGCTTCAGGGCGCCCAAGGCCAGCGGGGAGCTTCTCATACCGTCCTCGCCGAGGGCGGCCGCGCGTTCGGGCGTGATGATCACCGGATCGAACAGCACGAGCCTGCGGGCAACGGTCGGCCGGTCTGCGGCGGCCAGAAGGCAGGCCGTCCCTCCCATGGAATGGCCCGAAAGCACGGCCGGGACCTCGGCAAGCGCGTCGAGCAGGGCCAGAAGGTCATCGCTGTAGCCACGCCAGACGTTCCCGGCGAACGGCGCCGCGGGCAATGACGTGCGCCCGTGGCCGCGCTGGTCGATCGCCAGAATCCGAAGCCGGTCCGCCAGCGGCGCGAGAATCGACCGGTAGGTCGCGGCATTGAAGCCGTTGGC
>JBIKTU010000317.1:0-3429 GCA_044347965.1 Caulobacter sp. | reverse complement strand
CTCCCAGCTGCTGTCGAAGGACGACAGGGACAGCTTCGAGGCGGCCACCCGGGACGACTATGTCCGGGTTCGCGAACAGTTCGCGCGCGGCCAGTCGCAGAAGACCCGCACGCCGGTCGAGACGGCCCGCGCCAACCGGTTCAGGATCGACTGGGAGGCCGCCCCGCCGCCCCGACCGACCTTCACCGGAACGCGGGCCTTCGGACCCTACGACCTGGAAAACCTCGCCACCTTCATCGACTGGACGCCCTTCTTCTCCACCTGGGAGCTGGCGGGGCGGTTCCCGGACATTCTGGAGGATGAGGTGGTCGGCGAGGCGGCGCGGGACCTCTGGCGCGACGCCCAGGCCATGCTCAAGCGGATCCTCGAGGAGAAGTGGTTCGAGGCGCGCGGCGTGGTCGGCTTCTGGCCGGCCCAGTCGGATGGCGACGACATTGTGGTCTATGCCGACGAGAACCGCGACGAAGAGATCGCCCGGCTGCACACCCTGCGCCAGCAGATGGCCAAGAGCACCGACAAGGCCAACCTGGCGCTCTCCGACTTCGTGGCCCCGATCGGCGGCCCGGCCGACTGGATCGGCGGCTTCGCGGTCACCGCCGGCCACGGCGAGCTGGAAATCGCCGAACGCTTCAAGGCCGCGGGTGACGACTACTCTGCCATCCTGGCCGCCGCGCTTGCCGACCGTCTGGCCGAAGCCTTCGCCGAGGCGTTGCACCACCGGGTGCGCACCGAACTGTGGGGGTACGCCCCGCGGGAGGACGACGACATCGACCGGCTCATTGGCGAGAAGTACCAGGGCATCCGCCCCGCGCCCGGCTACCCGGCCCAGCCGGATCATACCGAGAAGGCAACGCTGTTCAGGCTGCTCGACGCCACGGGCCAGACTGGCATCGAACTGACGGAGAGCTTCGCCATGACCCCGCCCGCGGCGGTCAGCGGGCTCTATTTCAGCCACCCGGACAGCCACTATTTCGGCGTCGGTCGCATCGACCGCGACCAGGTGGCGGACTACGCTCGGCGTAAAGGTTGGGATCTGGCGGTTGCGGAACGCTGGCTGGCCCCCATTCTCAGTTATGATCCCGACGGTGAGGCGCGAGGAGCGGCGGCGTAGTGCAGATGAGTTCATCCCGAGACCGGATCATCGGCGCGGCGGCAGTGCTTGCCGCTGGCCTGGTGGTGGGCGCCATCGTGATGGACGCCCGGCGCCCGAAGCCCGGGCGGTTCGACGGCCGGCTGTGGAAGCTGGTCGGCCCGCAGGACGACGACCGCCTGACCATGGCCGACGACCTGATCGAGAACGGGAAGCTCGACGGCCTGACCCGCGCCAGGGTTCGACGGATGCTCGGCGAGCCCAGCGATCCCGGGCGGTTCCAGCCGGGCGCGCTTGCCTACCGCCTGGGTCTGGAGCGCGCCTACATGCCGGTCGACTTCGAATGGCTGGTCGTCTGCTTTGACGATCAGGACAAGGTCTCCCGCTACTGGATCGCCACGGCCTGACGAGCGGCGTCTCCGCCTGACGGAAAGCGCGGGGCCGCATGCCCGCAAGCGCCGAGCCCCAAAGCGCCGGACAGTCGGGCGTCAGCGCGTTGATGACGGCCGTCATGAACCGCGATACCCCTAAAGGATGATCACGCTGCGCAACACCCTCGCCGCCGCCCTGGTGCTCGGCCTCGCCGCCTGCGGCCAGCCGGCCTCCGAAACGCCCGCGACTCCGGCCGAGTCCGCCGCGCCGCCGCCCTCGGGGCCCGCGCCCGCCGCGACCGGCAAGGCCGCCGTGGCCCTGGATCCCGGCGGGCTGATGATCGTGATCGCCGACACCGGGTCGACGCGGATGCTTGATTTCGGATTGCCCCAGGCGCAGGCGATCGAGATCGTCACCAGGGTGGCCGGCGCCCCGGAGCCGGTGACCACCAATTCCGAGTGCGGCGCCGGACCGATGCAGTTCGCCGAGTTTCCGGGCGGCCTGACCCTGCTGTTCCAGGACGACAGGCTGGCCGGCTGGAGCGTGGGTCCGGCCGGCGCCGGCAAGCCGTCGACGATGAGCGGCGTGGGCGTCGGCTCGACCCGGTCCGACCTGGTCGCCGCCTACAGCGGTGTCGAGGTGTCCGAAACGAGTCTGGGGCAGGAGTTCAGCGCCGGCGGCCTGTACGGCGTCCTCGACGGACCGGGCGCCGCCGGGAAGATCGAGGTCATGTGGGCCGGAACGTCATGCGTCTTCCGGTGATCGGCACGGGCGACGCGGAAAGCCGGCTTCGCCGGTGAAGCGCCGCCCAGGCTGACGACCGATCAGGCCGCGGCGTGGCCCCTAACACTCCGCCCGCCCGCACCGCTGTCCAGCTGGAACTGGCCGACGGCATCGTTGAGCCGGGAGGCCTCCAGACGCAGCGTATGGGCCGCGGCCGTGGTCTGTTCGACCATGGCGGCGTTGCGCTGGGTGGTCTGGTCCATGTGGTTGACCGCGTTGTTGACCTCGGCCAGGCCCATGGCCTGTTCCTTGGCCGAGGCGGAGATCTCCGAGACCACCTTGGCGATATCGCCGACCCTCACGAGGATCGCGTTCAGCGACTTGCCGGTCTGGCCGACCAGGCTGACGCCCTCGGCGACCTTGGTCGAGCTGGCCGAGATCAGGCCCTTGATCTCCTTGGCGGCCTCGGCCGAGCGCTGGGCGAGGCCGCGCACTTCCTGGGCGACGACGGCGAAGCCCTTGCCGGCGTCGCCGGCGCGGGCGGCTTCCACACCGGCGTTCAGGGCCAGCAGGTTGGTCTGGAAGGCGATCTCGTCGATCACCCCGATGATCTGGGTGATCTGGGCCGAAGCGGTCTCGATGTCGGAGACGGCGCGGATGGTTTCGGCGACGGTGGCCTCGGTCGACTGGGCCTCGCGGCGGGTGTCGCCGACGATGCGGTCGGCGGTCGCCGCGCCCTCCGCCGTCTGGCGGACGGTGGCGGTGATCTCGTCGAGGGCGGCGGCGGTCTCTTCCAGCGCGGCGGCCTGCTGCTCGGTGCGCCGCGACAGGTCGTCGGAGGCGCGGGCGATCTCGTCGGCGCCGCTTCCCACGCCGTCCGCCGACTCGCGGATGGTGCGCAGGGTCTGGGAAAGGCGGCTGGCCGCGGCGTTGAAGTCGTTGCGAAGCCGCTCGTACTCAGGCGCGAACGCCTCGTTGATGCGGTGTGCGACATCACCCGCCGACAGGCGGTCCAGACCACCGGCGAGACGATCCATGGCTTCGTCACGTCGATCGCTGTCGGCCTTGCGGGCCGCTTCGTCCGCGCGGCGGGCGGTTTCGGTGCGGGAGCGTTCCGCCTCGCCCTGCTCGCGCAGGGTGCGCCGCTCCAGGACGCCTTCACGGAAAGTCGCCACCGACTTGGCCATGTCGCCCAGCTCGTCGCTGCGGCCCATGAACGGCACCGGCTGCTCGTAGTGGCCCTC
>JBIKTU010000316.1:0-3431 GCA_044347965.1 Caulobacter sp. | reverse complement strand
TTCAACTTGCGACGGACGAGGGCGATGTAGACCCCGACAAGGGCGGCCGCGAGGCCGTACCAGGTCAGGGCGTACTCGAGGTGGCGGTTGGTGATGGTCTCGGGCAACGGTGTGGGAACCAGCGCCTTCCACTCGGGATTGGACGAGGTCTCGGCGGTCACCATGACGTCCGGATGGCGGACCGCGCCGAGGGCCCTGGCCATGGCCGGCAGGTCGGCGCTGTAGAAGCGCCCGTCGCGGGCGGCCGGCGTGAAGGCGCCGGGCGGCACGCCTTCGCGCAACAGTCCGGTCAGACGGACGACCGTGCTGTCACCGGACGTCGGGGGGCGGGCGGATATGGTGTCCGCGACAAAGCCGCGGTCGACGAGGATGGCCGGGCGATCAGCCGCATAGGTGCAAAGCGAAACCAGACGCGCCCCTGCTTCGCCGTCCTTCAGCGCGTAGAGCTCGACGAACTTCGCGCCGGCAAGGCCCGGGCAGTCCAGGGTCACGCGGGTGAAGCGGTAGGCCGGTGTCAGCGGAACGAGCGTGATCGGCTTCGGGGCCGCGGCGCGGGTCGCGGCGATGCGATCGAGCAGTTCGGACTTCCAGGCCAGTCTCTGCAACTGCCAGGTTCCGAGCGCCAGAAGGATCAGCAGGGCGACGACGGTGCTGACCGTCAGCCCGACGGGGAAACGCGGGCGGGTCTCAGACATCGTGTCGGCCGGCCTCGCGGGCGTTGTTGGCGAACTGGGCGGCGATCAAAAGGCCCTTGAAGGGCCGCAGGAGCCCGCCGCAGACGATCACCGTCAGCGGCAGCCAGATGATGAGCTGCAGCCAGGCGGGGGGGCTCCAGGCGATCTGGGTGAACACCGCGCCGAACGCGACGAGGAAACCGCCGATCAGGATGACGAAAACGGCCGGTCCGTCTCCGGAGTCGGCCGCCTTCAGGTCGAAGCCGCAGGCTTCGCAGGTCGGGGCCACCTTGAGGAATCCCTCGAACAGGTGGCCCTCGCCGCAGTTGGGGCAGCGTCCGGCCGCCCCGGCTGCGTATGGATTCGCCATGCTAGGGCGTGCCGAAGATCACGTAGATGAACGCGAACAGGAACAGCCAGACCACGTCGACGAAGTGCCAGTACCAGGCGGCGGCCTCGAAGCCGAAGTGCTGCTTGGGCGTGAAGGCGCCGTTGAGCAGGCGGATGAGGCAGACCGCCAGGAAGATGGTGCCGACCAGCACGTGGAAGCCGTGGAAGCCCGTCGCCATCATGAAGGCCGAACCGTAGAGACCGGCGTTGGCCGCGTCCTCCGAGAAGAACAGTTTCTCGTGCAGGATGTGGTCGTACTCGTAGACCTGGACGGCCGTGAACAGGGCGCCCAGCACGATGGTCAGAACCAGGCCGATCTTGGCGGCCTTGCGGTCGCCGACCTGCAGGGCGTGGTGAGCCCAGGTCACGGTCGTGCCCGACAGAAGCAGGATCAGGGTGTTGATCAGCGGCAGGTGGAAGGCGGGAATCAGTTCGACGCCCTTGGGCGGCCACTGGGCCCAGGCCTCGGCCACGCCCTCGAAGTTGCCGATGGCCGGCGTCAGGGTGCGATGCTCCTGGAACAGGGCCATCTCGAAGAAGATCCAGAACCAGGCCACGAAGAACATCACTTCCGAAGCGATGAACATGATCATGCCGTAGCGCAGGTGAAGCGACACGACCGGGGTGTGATCGCCGGCGTTGGCTTCCTTGATCACATCGCTCCACCAGCCGAAGAAGGTGTAGAGCACGAGCGCCAGACCGATCCCGAAGGTGATCGGGTGGCCCTTGCCGAACAGGTAGGACACCAATGGCGAGGTCTCGTCGGTGACATTGACCAGGCCCTTCATCCAGACCACCGCGCCGATCATCATGATCGTCGCGCCGATCGAACCGATCAGCGGCCAGGGACTGGGGTTAACCAGGTGATAGTCGTGCTTTACGGCGCCGTGGGCCATGATCGTGCCTGAACCTCTAATTCCCCCGAGACGGCGCGCCGCCCCAAATCCCGTGTGCTATAGCCTCGCCTCGCCCGTTCCGCCAAGAGGCGCTTGCGCGCTTCCTTCGGTCGAGGGGAAGAAGGTGTAGGAAAGCGTGACCTCCGGCGTCCCTTTCGTTTCGAAATCCTCGGCGAACTTGGGATCCACGAAGTAGACGACCGGGAACTCCTTGGTCTCGCCCGGCTGGATGGTCTGGTCGGTGAAACAGAAGCATTCGAGCTTCTGGAAGTAGAAGCCGGCCGATTCGGGCACCACGTTGTAGGTGGCCTGGGCGGTCAGCGGCGTCTTTCCGTTGTTGGTCACCTTGTAGAAGGCGAGACCCGTGTCGCCGATCTTGACCTCCTGGCTGACCTGCTCGGGCGCGAAGCTCCAGGGCAGGTTGCGGACGTTGGCGTCAAAGCGAATCGTCAGGGTCTTGTTGAGCACCCGGTCCGGCGCGACGTCGGCACGGCGGACCGTGCCGTCGAAGCCGGTCAGCTGGCAGAAGGCTCGGTAGAGCGGCACCGAGGCGAACGAGACGCCGACCATACCGAAGAAGGCGGCGCCGCAGATCAGGCCCAGGCGGAGGTTGCGCTCCGCGTCCGAGCGCGGGGCCTTAGAGGGGGCGGTTTGCAATTTGGCCTCCCATACGAACGAGCGTGACGCCGTAGACGAGGAGGATGAAGACCACCAGGCCGAGGGCGAGGGCGATGTTTCGGCCACGGCGCGCCTTTTCGAGGGCGGCCGTGTCAACCGGGGCCGCCGTGACCGGCGGCGAGTCGTCTTGCAGAGAGGTCACTTAAAGGAGCTCCAGCGGCGCGATCCCGGCCAGATGCTCGGAAAGCAGGGCCGCGAACAGCAATGTAAGGTAAAGGATCGAGAAGGCGAACAGGTTGCGGGCGTCCTTTGAGCCGGCCCGGACGGCATAGAGTCGGTCCTCGCCTTCGATCCGCTCGTCCGGAGCATCTCCGGACCGCGAGCGGAACACCCGCCAGGCCAGCAGCACGAACACCGCGCCGCCGAGCGCGGCCACGCCCAGGTAGATCGGGCCGCCAAGCCCGGTGAAGGCCGGGATCTGGCAGATGGGCGCGAACAGCAGCGAATAGATCAGGATCTGCTTGCGGGTGGAGGCCGCGCCCCTGGCGACGGGCATCATCGGCACGCCGACCTTGGCGTAGTCCTCCGACGTATAGAGGGCCAGCGCCCAGGCGTGGGGCGGCGTCCACATGAAGATGATCAGCACCATCAGCCAGGCGTTCAGCGGCGTCTCGCCGGCGGCTGCCGCCCAGCCGATGGCCGGGGGCAGGGCGCCGGCCAGACCGCCGATGACGATGTTCTGGGGCGTCCAGCGCTTGAGCCACATCGTGTAGACCACGACATAGAAGTAGATGGTGAAGGCCAGCAGCCCGGCGGCCAGCCAGTTGGTGGTCATGCCCAGCAGCATCACCGA
>JBIKTU010000315.1:0-3442 GCA_044347965.1 Caulobacter sp. | reverse complement strand
TTCACAGGTCCCGTCGCACGGGGAGGGCGCATGGCCAGCGACCTTGCGGCGTCGGGATGGAGTTCGAGCGGGGACAGCCGGCAGGGGGTTACTGCCGGGGTCCGGGACGAGGCCGCTGCCTTGCCCGCCCGTCGGAGGCTTTGCCGGCTAAGCGCTAAGAGCGCTGCCTACCGGCGGCTTCCGGATAACGACCTTCGCGGAGCGCCTGCGGTCTTTCCACTCTTGCACCTTGCACAAACAGACATCCGGGCAAGACCGGAGCGCTCCGCACCACCTCCCCACCCTTCACGGGTCCCAGCCCGTGAGGCGGCGAAGCCGTGCGGGCTCCGCCGGGCCTGACCGAAGGGAACCCGGCGCGGCGAGGGCTCGAGGATTCGCCAGCCCCACGCGAAGGCCGAAAACGCCATGAAAATCAGGGGCTTATAATGTCCCCGCCTAACCTTGACGCACCGCAGCGCGATCTATAGGTTCCGCCGCGATCAAGCAGGGCCCGGAAGGCATTCTTCCGTGCCGAGCGTTCCGGACCAGACCGCCCCCATGTCCAAGGCCGTCGACCCGCGCGAAGAGGCGCTGCGTAGCCTCGACGAACGGGCCAAAGCGCTGGAAGCCCGTACGGCGCGTCCGCCTTCACAGGTGGGCGAGCTGAACGCTTCGAGCCAGGCCTACAAGATCCTGGCCGAGCTTCTTGGCGGGGTTCTGGTCGGGATCGGAGCCGGGGCCGTCGTGGACTGGCTGGCCGGTACGGCGCCCTGGGGTTTGATCGGCGGAGTCCTTCTGGGTTTCGCCCTGTCGGTATTCATGGCGCGCCGTACGGCCAATCGGCTTATGGCGCAGGCGAAGGCGGAAGAGGCGGCGCGTATCGCGGCCTTGAACGTCAGGGAAGACTAGGGGAGCGATAGGCCCGATGGCCGATCCGATTCATCAGTTCCAGATCGTCAAGGTCGTCGACCTTCCCGACGTCACCCTTCCGCTTGTCGGCGTGGTGGATCTCGCGATCACCAATTCACACATCGCCATGACCATCGCCTTCGCGGCGGTCGTGCTGTTCCTGACCCTGGTCACGTCGAAGGCGACGGTGGTGCCGGGCCGGCTCCAGGCGGTGGGCGAGGGCCTGTTCGGCCTGATCGATAACCTCACCGATTCGATCATCGGCCACGACGGCCGCAAGTACTTCCCCTTTGTCTTCACCGTGTTCGTGATGATCCTGGGCATGAACCTTCTGGGCATGGCGCTGACCTTCACCGCCACGTCGCAGCTGGCGATCACGGCGACCTTTGCCGTCATCACCTTCGGGCTGGTGCTGATCATCGGCTTCGCCAAGAACGGCCTCGGCTTCTTCAAGCTGTTCTGGCCGATGGGCGCGCCGCTGGTGATGCGCCCGGTCGTGGGACTCATCGAGCTCTTCTCCTTCATGCTGCGGCCGGTCACCCTGGCCCTTCGTCTGTTCGGCAACATGCTGGGCGGCCACGTGGCCCTGAAGGTGTTCGCCGGCTTTGTCGTCACCCTGGGCGCGATGGCCGCCGGTGGCGGCCTTGGACTGCTAGGCATCCCGGGCGCCGCGCTGTCGATGACCATGGTCGTCGGCCTGACCGCGCTGGAGTTCCTCGTGGCCTTCCTTCAGGCCTTCGTTTTCGCCGTTCTGACCTGCATCTACCTCAACGATGTGGTCAACCTGGACCACGCCCACTAACCGGGTCTCCAGGCCAATCCCTACCAACCCTGACCAACACTAGGATCTGATACCATGGAAGTTGAAGCGGCTAAGGCCATCGGCGCGGGCCTCGCGACCCTCGGCATGATCGGCGCCGGCATCGGCGTCGGCACCATTTTCGGCAATTTCCTGTCGGGCGCCCTGCGCAACCCGTCGGCCGCCGCCAGCCAGATCGGCAACCTGTTCGTGGGCGCCGCCCTCGCCGAAGCCCTGGGCATCCTGGCCTTCGTGCTCGGCGTGCTGATCTACTTCGGCTGATCTCGCAGACGTCCTGCGGCGGCGCTTTCCGGCGCCGCCGCGCCTTTAATCCGACGGATACGTGATGGCTACCTCTGAAGGCCACGGCGCCGATACGGCGCATACGGCTACGACCGAGGCCGAACACGGCTCGGGCGGACTCCCGCAGTTCCAGTTCCAGCACTGGGGCGGCCAGATCGCCTGGCTGCTGATCCTGTTCGTGATCCTCTATGTGTTGATCGCGCGCGTCTTCACGCCTCGCATGCGGGCGGTGATCGACGAGCGCGCCAACACCATCTCCGGGGCGCTCGAAGCCGCGCGGCAGGTCCAGGCCGAGGCCGCCGAGCAGGCCCGTGCCGCCGCCGCGGAAGTCGCGGACGCCCGCGCCCAGTCGCAACGGGTCGCCGCCGAAGCGCGCGCCAAGGCCGCCGCCCAGTCGGCGGAGCGCGCCGCCGTGGAAGAGGCCAAGGTGTCCGAACAGGTCGCCCAGGCCGAGACCCGGATCGCCGCCATGCGTGACGCGGCCATGTCGAACGTCGGCGCCATCGCCGGCGACACCGCCGCCGCCATTGTCGAAAAGCTGACCGGCAAGGCCGCGTCGCCCTCCGACATCAAAACCGCCCTGGCCGCGCGCGGAGGAGCCGCCTGATGCCCGCGTTCTTCGACTCCTACTTCTGGTCCTTCTCCAACCCCGAACTCTGGGTCGGCGTCGGCCTTCTGCTGTTCGTCGCCATTCTCGTGCGCGCCGGCGTGCCGAAGATGATCGCCGCCCAGCTGGACGCCAAGGCGGCCACCATCCAGGCCGACCTGGACGAGGCCGCCCGGCTGCGGACCGAAGCCGAGGCCATGCTGGCCGATATCCGCATCCAGCGTGAGGACGCCGAACGTCAGGCTTCCGAGATGCTGAAGGCCGCCGAGGCCGACGCCGCCCGTCTGGCGATCGAGGCCAAGGCCAAGCTCGAGGAACAGATCACCCGCCGCGCCGCCCTGGCCGAGCGCAAGATCGCCTCCGCCGAAGCCCAGGCCGCCGCCGAGGTGAAGGCCGCCGCCGCCGAGCTGTCGGCCCAGGCCGCCGAGACCATCCTCGCCGCCCGCGTGGCCGCCGGCCAGGCCGACCCCACGGTCGACTCGGCGATCAAGGGTCTGGCTGCCCGCCTGCAGTAGGCGCCGCAACCGCGACCAGCGATCAGACCCCGCCGGGCGACCGGCGGGGTTTTTCGTTGCGGCCTCGTAAGGCGCTCTTGGCGGGCCGCGTCCCGGAGCGATACCATCCCGGCCTGTTCAGGGGAGCTTCGCAGATGTCCAGACTGACCGCCGCCGTCGCCGGCGTCTTGGCCCTGGCCTTCTGCGCCCTCGCCGCCACGCCGGCCGCCGCGCTGGAGGCCGGCTGCCTGTGGACCAACCTCGCCGAGAGCAAGCGATCCTCGCTGCTCGCCGACTACCGGGCGCGCGGCGGCGAGGCGCTGCAGAACCTCCAGATCAGCGAGTCCGATA
>JBIKTU010000312.1:0-3454 GCA_044347965.1 Caulobacter sp. | reverse complement strand
GCCCGGTCCGGGGCGAGGGTCGGGGCGTCCGTCGCGGTCACGATCCCACCCGACCGGACCGCCCGGACCGGGACGCGGATCGGGGCGCCCGTCACGGTCGCGGTCCCATCCGCCCTGCGGTGTTCCGGGACGGTCCGGGCGAGCCGGTTCTCCGGGACGACCGCCCCTGTCCCAGCCGCCCTGACCTCCAGCGTCGCCGCGACCGTCCCGGCCATCGCGCCAACCTTCGGGAGGACGGCCGCCAGGGCCGCGCGGACGCGGCGCGGCGGCAGCCGGGGCTTCCGGACGGTCAGCGCGCGGCGGCGGCGGGGCGGGCGGCGGCGGCAGCGGAACCGAGGCCCGTGGCGGAGCAGCCTCGCGCCCGCCATCACCGCGATCGCCACGACCACCCCGGTCGCCGCGATCCCCGCGGTCGCCGCGGTCGCCGCGCGGCTCGCTTGAGCGCGGCTCGTCGGACTGGATCTGGCCCCGTCCACCGCCGTAGGGCTGGGCGACGGCCGCCGTGCTGGCGAGCAAGGTCAACACCAACGCCGTCGTAATGGTCTTCTTCATCCCTGTGTCTCCGAAGGCCCTTTTGGCGGCCTGAGTGTGGTCCCTTGCGTCCACGGATGCGCTGGCCAACCTGAACCACGCTTGAACGAAAGCCGTCTCTGCGCCAGCTTCCGACCATGACCGCGACGCCTATCGACGTAACCGGCTTCTGGCGGATCGCCGGACCCGGCAAATGGTTCCGAAAGGACAGCCGCTTCGACGACTCGATCCGGCTGAAGTTCGAACCGGTTCACTTTCGCGCCGCCCGGGGCGAGTACGACGCCTGGCGCGGCTCCGCCGAGGGCTGCCTGGCGCTGCTCATCCTGCTGGACCAGTTCCCGCGCAACCTCTGGCGCGGGTCGGCCCACGCCTTCGCGACCGACCCGCTGGCGCGGACCATCGCCCGACACGCCATCCAGAACGACTTCGACCAGGAGGTGGAGCCGGAACTGCGGCCCTTCTTCTACCTGCCGTTCGAGCATTCGGAGGATCCGGCCGACCAGGACCTCTGCGTCACCCTGACCACGGCCTTGCGCGACGCGACTGGCGACGAGGAAACCCTGAAGTGGGCGATCGTCCACCGCGACATCATCACCCGGTTCGGACGGTTTCCGCATCGCAACCGTGCGCTGGGCCGCGAGACGACGGCCGAAGAGCAGGCCTTCCTCGACGATGGCGGGTTCGCCGGCTGATCACCGACCGGGTCTTGCGAAAGCCTCAAGCCGGCGGCGCGTGATCGCCGGCCCTGGCGGGTGGTCCCGTCGGGTGGTCGATCAATTCGTTCTCGGCCGGTTCTGGATCTCCTGCACCGCCGCCCGGCTGGCTTCCGTGCGCTGTTCCCATTCGGCCGCCGTCATGCAGACGCGCTGGGTGAGCCGCGAGTTGGGAGCCGTTTCCTTCTTGCAGACCAACCGTGTGCTGTCAGGAGGTGTCGTGGTCGCCGTCGGCTTGGGAGCCGTCGGAGCGGCCGGGGCCGGCGGTGAGGGATCGGCGGCGATTATCGCCAGGCCGGACATCAGAGCAGCGAGCATTGGCGCGGACCCTTCCCTTGGTTGCAGCGGCTGGATAGTCGTCCGCTGTGGGCCGGTTTTCAAGAGCTGGGGAAAACTCGCGTCACGTCCCCCAATCCGGGCTCCGAATCAGGCAAGGTCTGTCGTCAAGGAGAGGCCCCATGAACGCCATCGCGACCGCCGTCGCCGTCCCGGGGTCCATGACCGCCGCCGATCACCCGGAACGGCAGTATCTGGCGTTGCTGCAGGACATCCTGGACAACGGCGTTCAGCGCGATGACCGCACCGGAACCGGCACCCTGGGCGTCTTCGGCCGCCAGATGCGGTTTGACCTGTCCCGCGGCTTTCCGCTGCTGACCACCAAGAAGCTGCACCTGAAGTCGATCGTGCTCGAGCTGCTGTGGTTCCTGCGCGGAGACACCAACGTGCGCTGGCTGCAGGAGCGCGGCGTCAGCATCTGGGATGAATGGGCCGACGAAAGCGGCGACCTCGGCCCCGTCTACGGGCGCCAGTGGCGGTCCTGGACGGCCCCGGACGGCCGGGTGATCGACCAGATCGCCGGCGTGATCGAAAGCCTGAAGACCAACCCCAACAGCCGCCGCCATATCGTCAGCGCCTGGAACCCGGCCGATGTCGACGACATGGCGCTGCCGCCCTGCCATTGCCTGTTCCAGTTCTTCGTCGCCGACGGCAAGCTCAGCTGCCAGCTCTACCAGCGCAGCGCCGACGTCTTCCTGGGCGTGCCGTTCAACATCGCCAGCTATGCCTTGCTGACCCTTATGGTGGCCCAGGTGACCGGCCTGAAGCCCGGGGAGTTCGTGCACAGCTTCGGCGACGCGCACCTGTACAGGAACCACCTGGACCAGGCGCGGCTCCAGCTGTCGCGAGACCCCCTGCCCTTCCCGACCATGCGCATCGCGCCCCGCCGCGACCTGTTCAGCTTCGAGTACGAGGACTTCGTGCTGGAGGGCTATCAGGCTCATCCGGGGATAAAGGCGCCTATAGCGGTCTGAGCCTGGAGTGCGGCGTCAGGGTCGCAGCACCACCTTGCCGGAGACCGACGCGGTCTCCAGCGCCTCCTGCGCGCGCGACGCCTCGGCGAGCGGCAGCGATAGGCCGATCAGCGGGTTCAACCGCCCGGCCGCCACCTCGGCCAGCACCGCGGCGAGGTCGGCGCGATAGACCTCCGACCGGGCGTCGCGCCAGTAGGAGACGTTGTAGCCGACCAGCCCCTGACTGACCCCGAACAGCTTCATCGCCGAAAGGCCGTCGTTCATCACCATGCTGACCAGCGCGCCGGGATTGATCTTGCCGCCCTTGGTCGCGTCGTAGCCGCCGTACAGCACCGCCGTCCCGCCCTGACGCAGCGCCGGGATCGAGACCGTCTTCAGATGCTTGCCGCCGATGTGGTCATAGGCCGCGACCACGCCGCCGCCCGAGATCGCCTTCGCCTGTTCGACGATACCGCCGGCGCGATAGTCGATGTGGACGGCGCCCAGCCTCTCGACCACGGCCCGCTTTCCCGACGAGGCCGTGCCGATGGCGCGGACCCCGGCGTTGCGGGCCATCTCCAGCAGCAGGCTGCCTACCCCGCCGGCCGCGCCATGCACCAGCACCCACTCGCCGGGCCCGGCGACGGCGATCCGGTGGAACATCTGCCAGGCGGTCAGCCCGTTGAGGACCGCCGCGACCAGCGCGCCCGCGTCCGGACCTTCCGGCGCCGCCACGAGCAGCCTGGCGTCGACATTGCGACGGCTGGCATAGGAACCGGTAACGGTCAGCGCCGCGACCCGCTGCCCCACGGCGAGCTCCGTCACGCCCACTCCGACGGCCTCGACCCGGCCGACCAGGTCGTAGCCGGGCGTCACCGGCGCCTTCACCCCGGGATACAGACCCTGCCGCATGACGATGTC
>JBIKTU010000313.1:0-3454 GCA_044347965.1 Caulobacter sp. | reverse complement strand
GGATGCCCCCCCCCAGGACGATCAGCGCGCCGGCGGTCAGGAGCGCGAAACGCTGGGCCTCGCGGTCGACCGGCGAGCGATCCTCGGCGGCCATGATGATGACCGGCGCCTCGCGCTCGCCGATGGTCACCTGCATGGCGCTGGCCCGCAGCGGCTGGCTGAGCGGGCCCTGGGTTTCGTAGAAGATCTGCTGTCCCGGCTCGGCGGCGACCTGCGCCACGACGGAGTCGGGAATCGCCAGGTCCTGGTCGAACAGCGACCGCGACCGCACGATCAGCCGCACCTTGCCGGACGGCGCATGCTCGGCCAGTTGCCAGTAGCGGCCGGAATAGACCCGAAGGGCGCGGGTGTCGGTCAGGGGCGGGGCGATGACCTTGCCGTTCTCGATGCTGATACCGGCGCCGAGCCCCTGGGTCAGGTCGACCAGTCCCAGGTCGAAGCGACGCAGCGCCGCCTGCTGGAAGAAGGCGGTCAGGGCCACGCCCGTGACGATCAGGACAATGAGGCTCCAGCCCGCGGCCAGAAGAACCAGCCGCCCGACCAGCGAACGGCGGCTCAGACCGGGCAGGCCGGCTCGCGTCACCCGGTCGCCTCACCCTCGAGCGGCGTCAGGCGGTAGCCGAGTCCGCGCGCGGTCTCGATGCGATCCGGGCCGATCTTCTTGCGCACGCGGCCGATGAACACCTCGATGGTGTTGGAGTCGCGGTCGAAGTCCTGATCGTACAGATGCTCGACCAGCTCGGTCCGGCTGATGACCCGCCCCTGATGCATGATCATGTAGTGCAGCAGCCGGTACTCGAGCGAGGTCAGGCGCAGGGGTTCGCCGTTGACGCTGGCCCGCGCCGAGCGCGGATCCAGACGCAGGCCGCCGCAGGCCAGGTTGGGCGTGGCGTGGCCGGCCGAGCGCCGCAGCAGGGCGCGCAGCCGGGCCAGGAGTTCTTCGGTGTGAAACGGTTTCGTCAGATAGTCGTCGGCCCCGGCGTCGAACCCGGCGACCTTCTGGCTCCAGTTGTCCCGCGCGGTCAGGATCAGCACCGGCATGGCGATATTCTCGCGCCGCCAGCGCTCCAGCACCGACACGCCGTCGATCTTGGGCAGGCCCAGGTCGAGGATGACCGCGTCATAGGGCTCCGCCTCCCCCAGATAGTGGGCTTCCTCGCCGTCGGCGGCATGATCCACGGCGTAGCCGGCGTCGCCGAGCGCGAGCTTGAGCTGACGCGACAGATCCGGATCGTCCTCGACCAGCAGGATGCGCATGCGGGGCCTAGTCCCTTCCGATGATCTGGCCGGTGGAGGCGTCGACGATGAAGTCTATGCGACGGCCGTCGTTTGTCTGCCAGCGGACACGATAGACCGGTCGGCTGCCTCGGTCTTCCAGACCCGCGTCGAGCAGCTGGCCGGGATTGGAGCGGGCGATGTTGCGGATCACCGCCTCCAGCGGCACCAGCCGTCCGCCGCGCACGCCCTCGCGGGCCTCGCTTTCGCGGGGGCTCCAGCCGTCGCCCAGCGAGTTTCCGCCCAGGCTCAGCGGGCGAAGGCGGTCGCTGTCCTCGCCACGTCCGGGAAGACGACCGCGCGAGGACGGTCCGTCATCACGCTGATCGCGCAGCACGTCCCGGCAGGCGGCGCCGAACAACCCGCCAGGGCAGTCGGAAGGCTGTCCACGGCTCTGGGCCTCGGCGACGGCGGGGAGGCCGGCGCTGATCAGGGCAGCTGCGAAGAGGGCGACGAAGCGGTTCATGCCCGACGGTTTAAGGCGCCGACGCTGAATGCCGGCTGAATGGGCTGACTATGTCGGAACTGGCCCGAGGCTCAACCCCGCTTGTCCGGGGCTTGTCCGTCAGAGGCCAAAAGCGGCGTCCTGCCTTGACAGGGAGCGGCGAGCCAGCGCCCGCGCGGCGAGGATCGGCGGGCGCGCGGACCACCCGGCCCCGTCCGGCGCCGTCCGGGCGCCGGCAGCGGCTAATCCTTGGAGCGCTGACGGCGCTTTTCGTAAAGACGGGAGATCGCGCGGGGCTTCAGCCTGCGGACGCGTTCGGCGGCCAGGCGATTGTACTCGTCGCGGTCACGAGGCGTGGCGGTCTGGGCCACCAGACGGTCGATGATCGAGCCAAGCCGGACGTTCAGCGTTTGCTCTTCGCGGTCGTCGGAAAGTTCTACAACGCTCATATCTGTCTCTCTGCGCCCAACGCCTGGATCAGCTGCCTTGCGCGGCGGCGGCTCATCGACTCGGTCACATACCTGGCAGGACCTTCGTGCCGAATATGTGGTTAAGGCAAGCCTATCGACCCGCCTGTTCGCCCGCTTCCGACGCTCCGCCCGCCCCGGAAGCAACAGGGGCTTCCGGAGGTGCAGCGGTATATCGCCGGGCAATCCCGGCGGCAAGCATCGCGGCCAGCGCCCGAACTCCCTCCGCGGCGTCTCCCTCAACGTCATCGAGCGGAAAATGGTTCTCCTGGTCGCTGGACGCCAGCACGACTCCCCAGCACTCCTGCTGGGGACCGACCAGCACCGGAACGGCGACCATTGACCTGTACAGATCCTCATCCTCGGGCTTGCTGCGACCGAGATCGAGAACCGTGCCGAGGTCGGATGCCGACATGTCGGGGATGATGACCTCATCTTCCTTGGCGTAGGCGATGCCGGCGACGCCGACACCGACAGGCCAGGAACGGGCCTCCTCCAGGGTGCACTCCAGCGTCCGGCTGTGCGCCACCAGACGCAGGATGTCGCGCGCCCCGGTCTGCCGGTCTGCCCGGTAGATGCAGATCGTCGTGTGATCGGAGTAGTCGAACCGCATGGCGATCGAGAGGGATCGCCTGGCGACATCAAGGAGCGTCGCGGCGATCTCGTCATCAGACAGGTTCGTCTGCGCCATGCTCTCCAGTGCGTTCCCCATCTGAAGCATGGCGACGTAAAGGTAGGATGCGCTGTTGTAGGCCTCCGCGAACTGGTCGAACGCGCTGAGCGCCTGGATCAGTTCACCCGCCTCGTCGACCGCTTCCTTGGCCGCGCCGAGGGCCTCCGTGGCATCGTGATCAACGCTGAGGAGAAACAGGGCCGCGAGGAAGATCAGGGTGGTGGCGAAGATGCCTGCCATCTTGCCCGGATCGAGCAGTCTGGGATCTCCGGCCGTCGCGACCTGGTAGAAGGTCACGCCGCCGGTGCCGATCACGATCAGCAGCTTCGCAATGAAGGTCGCCGCGGCGATGCGCTTCGAGCGCGCCGTCCACAGGCGCGCAACCCTCTCAGCCGCGCTCGGACTCTCTTCCCCCATGGCGCAACCTTAGCGCAAGATACGGCAGACGCAACCCTGAGGGCGTGGCGCGGCGGGGTAGATGATCCCGCCACCTATCGCTTGCGAGGCGAGTAGGGCCGCTCCTTGCGCCACTGTTCGGCGATCTTCTCGAGCGCCGGGTCGGCGATTTCGGGCAGGGTGACGATCAGGCGTGCG
>JBIKTU010000311.1:0-3456 GCA_044347965.1 Caulobacter sp. | reverse complement strand
GTCTGCGGCTTGACGCCGTCGTCGGCCGCCACGACCAGCACCACGATGTCGGTGATGTTGGCGCCGCGAGCCCGCATGGCGCTGAACGCCGCGTGGCCCGGGGTATCGAGGAAGGTGACCCGGTCGCCGTCTTCCAGACGGATCTGGTAGGCGCCGATGTGCTGGGTGATGCCGCCGGCCTCGCCGCCGACCACGTCGGTGGCGCGAAGCGCGTCCAGCAGGGAGGTCTTGCCGTGGTCGACGTGGCCCATGATGGTCACGACCGGCGGACGGGGCTCGAGATCGCCGTCGTCGTCGTCGGCGACCAGGAAGCCCTCCTCGACATCGGCCTCGGACACGCGTCGGACGGTGTGGCCGAACTCGGTGGCCACCAGTTCGGCGGTGTCGTTGTCGATGACATCGGTGATCTTCAGCATCACGCCCTGACGCATCAGGAACTTGATGATGTCGACGCCGCGCACCGCCATCCGGTTGGACAGCTCCTGCACGGTGATGATGTCGGGAATGACCACCTCGCGGGCGATGCGGGCCTGTTCGGCTCCGCCGCCGCGACGCTTTTCCTTTTCGCGTTCGCGGGCGCGGCGGACCGAGGCCAGCGAGCGCATGCGCTCGGCGGCGCCCTCGTCGTCGCCGGCCAGCACCTGGATCGTCAGCCGGCCTTCGCGGCGCTTGGGCTCGCCCTTGGTGCGCGAGACGGCCTTGCCCGGCGCGGCGCCCTTGCGACGATCATCATCATCGTCAGGACGGCGGTCGAGCAGGGCGCCGCCGGGGCGGGGCGCGGAGCGGGTGGCGCGCTGGATCTCGGGCGCGGCCGGCGCGGCGGGCTGGCCGGGACGCGGCGGACGCGGACCGCCGGGGCGATCGCCCGTGCGCGGCGCGGGACGCGGCGCCAGGGCCGAGTAGCGGACGGTTTCGCCGCCGGGGCGCGGCGCGCCCCCTTGCGGGCGGTCGCCTTCGCGGGGCGGGCGGGCGCCCTGGTAGCCCGTGGCGGCGCCTTGCGGACGGTCACCCCGGGGACGGTCGCCCTCGGGACGGTCGCCCGGACGCGGCGCGCGCTGGCCGTAGGGATTGCCGGCGCCTTCGCGCGGCGCGCGCTGGTTGAACGACGTACCGCCGCGGTCGGGGCGGTAGGTCGTCGTGCTGGGCCGGTCGTCGCGACGTTCGCGCGACGGCTCGTAGGTGCGGGTCTGGTTGCCGGGCTGCTGGGCCGGGGCGGCGCGCGGCGCCTCGGCGACGGGCTGCGGCGCGGGGGTCGGAGCCGGCGCGGGGGGCGGGGCGACCGGAGCCGGCGCGGGCGCAGCGGCCTGGGGCGCGGGCGCCGCCGCCACCGGGGCGGGAGCGGGAGCGGGAGCAGCGACCGGCGCGGGCCGGGCCGCCTCGGCGGCCGCACGGGCCGCGGCCTGCTCGGCGGCCTGGCGGCGGGCCTCTTCCTCGGTGCGGGCGCGGGTCTGGGCGGCCTGGCGCTCCTGGGCCTCACGGGCGGCGTCGATTGCGCGCTGGCGGGCGCGCATCTCCTCGGCCGACAGATTGCCGGACGGATCGGCGGCGGACGGACCCGAAGGACGCGGCGCGGCGGGACGCGGATCGTAGGTCGTGCGCTTCTCGGCGGCGGACGGACCGGCGAGGTTGCCGCCTCCGGCCGGGCCGTGCGTCCGCACGCGCTTGGTCTCGACCACCACAGTCTTCGACCGGCCGTGGCTGAAGCTCTGCTTGACCACGCCTGCGCTCACCGAGCCCGCGCGGGGCTTCAGGGTGAGGGAGGGCCTGGGGGCATTGGGCCGGCCGTTGTCGTTCTCGTCGCTCATGCGTCTCGCTTAACTCACTGCCGGCGTATCCGGCGCATACGTAACGTTCAAAACCTGAAGGGACCGCGGCGCGATCCGCCCGGCCCTTCTATTCCTCGCGCCAACCCTCGGGAAGAAGCGGACGGAACCCCGCCAGTCTGTGGACATCCTTTGTCCAGTGACCGGAGGCTCGCCCCGCAAGGAAGGCGGTGTGTATCACATTCTCGCCCCCCAAGGCCAAACCCAATTCGGTCGAGGAGAAAACGCCGACAAGCTGTGGCGGCGAGGGCGATGTCCGGAAGGCCGACAGCAGCTTACGGCGCCCGTCGGCGGCCCCGTCGGAGGCTTCCACCAGCCAGGCGGCCTTGCCGCCCCGGATACTGGAAAGGACCTTTTCGAAGCCCGAGACAATGTCGCCGCCACGACGGGCAAGGCCGAGGGCGTCCAGGCATCGCCGGTGCAGCAGCGTGTCGACCTGGTCGGCGAGACCGGCCGGCGCGACCAGCTTCGTCTTCGCCGCCCGGGAGAACAGGCCCTTCCTGGCGGCGGTCTCGACGCTGACGCGGTCGGCGGCGACCCACAGGCCCCGGCCCGGGAGCTTGCGCGCCAGGTCGGGCGTGACCACGCCCTCCGGCCCGGCCACGAACCGGATCAGCTGGTGTTCCTCCATCACCGAGCCCGAGACGATGTCCCGGCGCTCGCGAGAGGCTTCCCCATGGGTCCGGGGGGTGCGGGGTTGAGGGGCGGCCATGTCGGTTTCGCCCTCAATGAGCAACGCCCTCAGGCGTCGCTCGCCTCGCCTTCGGCTGCGGCCAGATCATAGTCCTCGGGGTTATCGAGGCCCTCGGACACGAACTCTTCCTCGTACTCCGGCTCCGGCGGCGCCTCGACCCAGCCCATGATGACGCGAGCCCGCATGATCAGGGCCTCGGCATCGTCCGGCGACAGGTTGAAGGCCTCCAGCACGCCCGGCTCACGCACGCGCTCGCCGTCCCGGGTCTCGAACCAGCCGCGCAGGTCGTCCGGGATCAGGCCGGCGAGGTCCTCGACGGACTTCACCTCGCCCTCGCCCAGGGCGACGGCGATCGGCAGGGTCACGCCCTCGATCTCCAGCACGGCGTCCTCGACGCCCAGCTCGACGCGGCGAGCGTCCTGGGCTGCGGCTTCCTTGTCCAGGAACTCGCGGGCGCGGGTCTGCAGCTCGTCGGCGGTGTCGTCGTCGAAGCCCTCGATGGCCGCGATCTCGTGCGGTTCGACATAGGCCACGTCTTCCACCGACATGAAGCCCTCGGTGGCCAGCAGCTGGGCGATGACCTCGTCCACGTCCAGGGCTTCCTGGAACAGGGCCGTGGTCTCGGCGAACTGCTTCTGACGGCGCTCACTCTCCTGAGTCTCGGTCATGATGTCGATCTGCCAGCCGGTCAGCTGGGAGGCGAGGCGGACGTTCTGGCCGCGGCGGCCGATGGCCAGCGACAGCTGCTCGTCCGGCACGACCACTTCGACGCGCTCGTCTTCCTCGTCCATGACGACCTTGGAGACTTCAGCCGGGGCCAGGGCGTTGACGATGAAGGTCGCCTCGTCGCCGTTCCACTGGATGATGTCGATCTTTTCGCCCTGCAGTTCGGCCACCACCGCCTGGACGCGCGAACCGCGCATGCCGACGCAGGCGCCG
>JBIKTU010000310.1:0-3467 GCA_044347965.1 Caulobacter sp. | reverse complement strand
ACATCCATTCGGTGGCCGACATTCCGCGCCTGCAGGCCCGCCTGCGGCCCGACGCCGAGGCGATCTGGTTCGAGGGGCGGACGACGACCTTTGCCGAGCTCGACGCCGCCGCCAGCCGCTGCGCCAACGCGCTGCTGGCCCAGGGCCTGAAGCCCGGCGATCGCGTGGGGGTTCTGGCCAAGAACACCGACGACTTCTTCGTCCTGTGGATGGGCTGCGTGAAGGCGCGGGTGACGCTGGCGCCGGTCAACTGGCGCCTCGCCCCGCCGGAAGTCGCCTTCATCCTCAAGGACGCGGGCGCGAAGATGCTGTTCGTCGGCGAGGACTTCGGCGGCGTGGTCGACATGATCATGAGCGACCTGCCCGACGTCCACGGCCTGGTGCAGTTCGAGCCGGGCCACCCGCGCTGGCCTGCCTTCCGCGACTGGACCGGCGGCCACCCGGCCACCGACCCCATGCTGCCCGCCCAAATGGATGACGACGTCATCCAGCTCTACACCAGCGGCACCACCGGCCTGCCCAAGGGCGTGCAGCTGACGGAAGCCAACTTCATCGCCCTGTTCAGCCTGGCGCTGGAGGCCGGCTGGGCGAAGTACGAGGCGGGCAAGACCAACCTGGTGGTCATGCCGCTGTTCCACGTCGCCGGCACCAACTGCGGCCTGCTGGCCACGCTGCAGGGGGTGCGCAACATCCTGACGCGGGAGGTCAATCCGGTCGAGATCATCCACCTGCTGCAGGACAAGCAGATCAACTACGCCTTCCTGGCCCCGACCATCATCAACCTCCTGCTGCAGACGCCCGGTGTCGAGACCGCCGACTTCAGCAAGCTGGAGCGCATGTTCTACGGCGCCTCGCCCATCTCCGAGGCGGTGCTGCGCCAGGCCCAGGCGCGGTTCGGCTGCGACTTCACCCAGCTCTACGGCCTGACCGAGACCATCGGCGGCGCCACCTTCCTGCCGCCCGAGGACCACGCGCCCGAGCGCGACAAGCTGCGCTCCTGCGGCAAGCCCTGGCCGGGCTTCGACGTGCGGGTGCTCACCCCGACCGGCGAGGCGGGCAAGCCGGGCGAGGTCGGCGAGGTGCAGATCCGCGCCAAGGGGGTGATGAAGGGCTACTGGAACCGGCCGGACGCCACCAAGGAGGCGATCTGTCCCGAGGGCTGGTTCTCCAGCGGCGACGCCGGCTACTTCGACGACGAGGGTTACCTCTACATCTACGACCGGGTGAAGGACATGATCGTCAGCGGCGGCGAGAACGTCTATCCGGCCGAGGTCGAGAACGCCCTGTTCAGCCACCCCGCCGTCGCCGACGCCGCCGTCATCGGCGTGCCCGACGACAAGTGGGGCGAGGCGGTCAAGGGCGTGGTGGTCCTCAAGCCCGGCGCCACCGCCACCGCCGAGGACATCATCGCCCACACCCGCACGAGGATCGCCGGCTACAAGGCGCCCAAGACCATCGACTTCGCGGATGCGCTGCCGCGGAACCCCTCGGGCAAGGTGCTGCGGCGCGAGCTGCGCAAGCCCTACTGGGAAGGGCGGGAACGGCTGGTGGGGTAGGTCAGTCCGGCTTGCGGGCGGCATGGCGGACTTCGAGGATTTCTACGCTGTTCCCCTTCACGCGATACCGGATGAGATATGGACGGACATGGGTCAGTTCGCGGCGGCTTCCGCCGACGGGCCGACCACGGTCAGGCATCTGCTCGAGCGAGGCCGCAGCGGCCCGAATGGCCAGGAAGGCTGTGGCGGCCGCACTCGGGCTGGAATGGTACAGATACGCGAAGATCGCGTTCAGGCTGGCCAGGCCGCGCCGGCTCCAGATTACTCGAGCCACGCCTTGGGCATCGGCTGCGGATTGCCGTCAATGATCGTCTGCATCCACTTGGCGACTTCCGAGTGCGGCACCACCCGTCCGGCGTCGGCGTCCGCCTCGGCTTCGAGTAGCGCAGCTTCTTCCTCGTCGGACAGGGGCGGTGCGGGCTCAAGTTCCGCATCGAAGATCGCCGGGGTTTCCTCGAGTCCGGGGGGCTTTGGCTCAGTCATGGGCTGACTCCGGCGCGGTGGGGTCGCGTTCCAAGAACAGGTGGGAGAATGGCGTGGGCTCGGGCTTGCCATCGATGATGGACTGCAGCCACCGGCTGACCCGCTCGTGCGGCACGACACGCCCGGCAGCCGCATCGGCATCCGCTGCGGCTGAACGCTCGTCGAACTCCGCATCGAACTCGACGCATGGCGGCTTGAGATCGCTCATGTCAGGAAGCCTAGCAGGCGACTCTCCAAAACGGAACAAGAATCCCGCAACACAATCAAAGATTGTTCTCCGCGTCCCTCATCCAGCCCGCGCCAAAACCGTCAGAACCGCCGCCTGCCGGACCCTGAACCCCAGGCTCTCGTAAAGCCCGATCGCGGCGCTGTTGCTGGTATAGCTGTGCAGGAACGGGATCTCGCCGCGCGCGCGGATCCGCGCCAGGCCGACGCGGATCAGGGCGCCGGCCAGGCCCTTTCCGCGATGATCCGGCAGGGTGCAGACGCCGCTGATCTCGGTGTAGCCGACGGGGCGCATGCGCTCGCCGGCCATGGCGATGAGGACGCCGTCCTGTTTGACGCCGATGAAGGCGCCCAGCCGGCCGGTGCGCCCGGCGAAGGGGCCGGGGCGGGTCAGGGTCGCCAGGGCCAGCATCTCGGCGGCGTCCGCCTCGGTCAGGTCGACGAAGGCGAAGTCCGTGTCTGGCGCCGCGACCGGCCCGTCGGCGACCATCTGCACGCAGTCGGCGCTGTGGCTGACGACCATGCCCGGCGGCGGCGCTACCGCCTCGGCCTCCAGCAGCCAGAGGCCGGCCTCGTCGCAGGGCAGGGCGGCGAGGGCGGCCTGACCCTCCGGCGAGGCGTCGCGGGCGCCGGTCAGCGGGCCATAGTCCTGCGCAAACCGTCGGGCGGCCCCGTCTCCGATGGCGCAGTCGGCCTGGCGGCTGGTCAGGGCGTTCCAGACCGGGCGGTCGAGGGGGTGGCTGGCGGTCATGGCGGGGGGTCCGGAAAGCGAGAGGCGCGAGAGATTTACCGCTCCGCTTCGCCAATGTCGGAACGAAAACACCAGGAAAACATCCAGCGCTTGCCTGACCCGGCGTCGACCGTGATCGTCTGACTCAAAATCGGAGAAACGCCATGCCGAACTTCGTCACCATTCCGACCAACGGGATCAATGTCCGGGCCGTGGTCGAGGGCTCCGGGCCGCTGGTGGTCATGGTCCACGGCTTTCCGGAGAGCTGGTACAGCTGGCGCCACCAGATCGGGCCGATCGCGGCGGCCGGCTTCACCGCCTGCGCCATCGACGTGCGCGGCTATGGCGGTTCGGACAAGCCGGGCCGGGTCGAGGACTACAGCCTGGAGCGGATCACCGCAGACGTCGCGGGGGTGATCGAGCACCTGTCGCCGGACGGGAAAGGCATCCTGATCGGCCACGACTGGGGCGCA
>JBIKTU010000309.1:0-3480 GCA_044347965.1 Caulobacter sp. | reverse complement strand
AGGTGCTGGGCCGGAAGCTGCACCTGCCGCGCGCCAGCGGCGGCCTGTTGCGGGCCAGCTTCTCCAGCCTCTGCGATCACGCGCTGGGACCGCAGGACTACCTGGCCGTCGCCGGGCGCTTCCACACGGTGTTCCTCGAGGGCGTCCCGAAGCTGGTTCCGGCGAAGCGCGACGCCGCCAAACGGTTCAACACCCTGATCGATGCCCTCTACGAGGCCGAGGCCAAGCTGGTCGCCCTGGCCGAGGTCGAGCCCGAACGGCTTTACCCGGAAGGGGACGGCGCCTTCGAGTTCGAGCGCACCGTCTCGCGGCTGCAGGAAATGCGTTCGGCCGACTGGCTTGAGCGGGTGCGGGATTGAGGAGATCGACGTGAGCGTCAAGGATCGGGTCCGCGTCCGCGAGACGCGGCTGTTGTCGGACAACTGGTATGTCCTGAAGACGACCAGCTTCGACTGGAAGCGTCGCGACGGGACCTGGCAGACCCAGCACCGTGAGCACTACGACCGGGGCAACGGCGCGGTGCTGCTGCCCTACAGCCTGCCCGGCCGCACGGTGCTGCTGGTGCGGCAGTTCCGCTATCCGGCCTTCGTCAACGGCTATGACGACCTGCTGATCGAGGCCGCGGCCGGCCTGCTGGACAACGCCGAGCCGGAAACGCGCATCCGCGCCGAGGTCGAGGAAGAGCTCGGCTATCGCCTGGGCGCGGTCAGCAAGGTCTTCGAAGCCTTCATGAGCCCGGGCTCGGTGACCGAGATCCTCCACTTCTTCGTGGCCGAGTACGACGCGGGGATGAGGATCGGCGACGGCGGCGGCCACCCTGACGAGGGCGAGGACATCGAGGTGCTGGAGACGACCATCGACGAGGCGCTGGCCATGATCGCCGACGGCCGGATCCGTGACGCCAAGACCATCATGCTGCTGCAGCATCTGGCGCTGACGGTCTTCCGAAGCTAGAGCCCGGAACCCACGGCGCAACACCGCACGACCAACAACAAGGGAAGGAAACCACCATGTTCTCGCACATCATGATCGGCACAAACGACCTCGAGCGGGCCAAGACCTTCTATGACGCGCTGCTCGGCGCGCTGGGCGTGCCCGCCGGCTTCGTCGACCGCCACCGGATCTTCTACCGCACCCCCGCGGGCGTCTTCTCGGTGTCGCTGCCGATCAATGGCGAGCCGGCCACCGCCCCCAACGGCGGCACCATCGGCTTCGCCTGCGACTCGCCCGCCCAGGCCGACGCCTGGCATGCAGCGGGCCTCGCGGCCGGCGGGACCACCTGCGAGGACCCCCCCGGCGTGCGGGGCGAAGGCCCCGGCAGCATGTACCTCGCCTACCTGCGCGACCCGGACGGCAACAAGCTCTGCGGCCTGCACCGCCTCTAGCGGCCGGGGGAGCGGCGGTCGCCGTCGCTCCCATCGCTTTCCTTTCCCTTGCGGGAGGCGCAAGTCGTTCGCCGAAAAGGCCGCGCTCGCGTTGACACCCGCGCCCCGGGGGTTAAATCCGGAGCGGCCTTCTCCAGAAGACCGCGCAATCACGAGTCCCAGATGACCGAAGCTTCGCCAGGGGTCCGCGAGCGGCCCCTTTCGCCCCATCTCCAGGTCTGGCGCTGGCATGTCACCATGGCCGGCTCGATCCTGCATCGCGGCAGCCTGATCGCCCTCTATGTCGGCGCCCTGATCCTGGTCGGCTGGCTGCTGTCCCTGGCCTCTGGTCCGGACGCCTGGGCGACCTACATGGGTCTGCTCGGGTCGCCGCTCGGCAAGCTGGTGCTGCTGGGCCTGACCTTCGCGTTGTTCTTCAACCTGGCGAGCATGGTGCGGCATATCATCTGGGACGTGGGCAAGGGCTTCCAGCCGAAGTTCGCCGACACCATGACCATCGCCAGCCTGGTCTTCGCCGGCGTCGCCACCGCCGCGGTCTGGCTGATCGCCGCCAGTACGGGAGCCCTGTGATGGCCGGGACCAGCAGCAACTTCCGCACCCCGCTGTCACGCGCCCGGGGCCTGGGCGCCGCCAAGCACGGCGCCGGCCACTTCATCGCCGAACGGGTCAGCGGCATCGCCCTGATCCCGCTGGTCCTCTGGGCCGCCTTCTCGGGCCCGCTGCTGGCCAAGGGCGACTTCGCCTCGGCCTCGACCTGGCTGGCCCAGCCGCTCAACGCGGTGCTGGCCGGCCTGCTGGTCGCGGTCGGCTTCTTCCACCTGCGCCTGCAGCTCCAGGTGGTGGTCGAGGACTATATCGAGGGCTTCGTGGCCAAGACCGGGCTGCTGCTGCTCAACCTCTTCGTCTGTGTCCTGGGCGCCGCCCTGGGCCTGTTCGCCATCCTCAAGGTGGCCCTGATGTCGGGAGCCCTTTGATGGCCGCCTACAAGTTCATCGACCACAAGTTCGACATCGTGGTGGTGGGCGCGGGCGGCTCGGGCCTGCGCGCCGCGCTCGGCTGCGCCGCCGCCGGCCTCAAGACCGCCTGCATCACCAAGGTCTTCCCGACCCGGTCGCATACGGTCGCCGCCCAGGGCGGCATCTCCGCCTCGCTCGGCAACATGGGCGAGGACGACTGGCGCTGGCACATGTACGACACCGTCAAGGGCTCGGACTGGCTGGGCGACCAGGACGCCATCGAGTACCTGACCCGCAACGCCCCGGCGGCGGTCTATGAGCTCGAGCACTGGGGCGTGCCCTTCTCGCGCACCCCGGACGGCAAGATCTACCAGCGCGCCTTCGGCGGCATGACCCGCAACTACGGCGAGGCGCCGATCCAGCGCACCTGCGCGGCGGCCGACCGCACCGGCCACGCCATGCTGCACACCATGTACGGACAGGCGCTCAGCAAGGACGTCGAGTTCTTCATCGAGTACTTTGGCCTCGACCTGATCATGGACGACGGCGTCTGCCGCGGCGTGACGGCCTGGAAGCTGGACGACGGCACCCTGCACCGCTTCCAGGCGCAGCGGACCATCCTGGCCACCGGCGGTTACGGCCGCGCCTACCTGTCCGCCACCAGCGCCCATACCTGCACCGGCGACGGCGGCGGCATGGCCCTGCGCGCCGGCCTGCCGCTGCAGGACATGGAGTTCGTGCAGTTCCACCCGACCGGCATCTTCCCGGCCGGCTGCCTGATCACCGAGGGCGCCCGCGGCGAGGGCGGCTATCTGACCAACTCCGAGGGCGAGCGCTTCATGGAGCGCTACGCCCCCAGCGTGAAGGACCTGGCGCCGCGCGACATGGTCAGCCGCGCCATGACCATCGAGATCCGCGAAGGGCGCGGCGTGGGTCCGGGCAAGGACCACATCTTCCTGCACCTGGACCATCTCGATCCGAAGATCCTGCACGAGCGCCTGCCAGGCATCTCCGAGACCGCCAAGGTCTTCGCCGGCGTCGACGTGACCCGCGCCCCGATCCCCGTCCTGCCGACCGTGCACTACAACATGGGCGGCCTGCAGACGAACTACCACGGCGAGGTCGTGACCAAGACCGGC
>JBIKTU010000013.1:0-11888 GCA_044347965.1 Caulobacter sp. | reverse complement strand
ACCTGATGGAAACCCACCTCAAGCAGCACCGCTTCCTGCTCGGCGACCGCCCCGGCGCGGGGGACTTCGGCGTCTTCGGCCAGCTGACCCAGCTGGCCCACATGGACCCGACGCCCTCCACCCTGACCGAGAAGCGGGCGCCGCGCGTCTATGCCTGGGTGTGGACGACGGACGACCTGGGCGGGATCGAGGTCGCCGACGACGGCTGGTTCGATCCGGCGGCCCTGCCCGCAACCCTGCTGGCGATCCTGGCCGAGACCGGCCGCGTCTACGCGCCGCTTCTGCTGGCCAACGCCGCGGCCGTGGCGAGCGGCGCGGACAGCGTCGAGACCACGATCGACGGCAAGCCCTGGAGCCAGCAGTCCTTCGCCTACCAGGCCAAGTGCCTCGGCTGGCTGCGCGAGGAGTACGCAGCGCTCGGCGCAGGCGACCGTGCGCTGGTCGATGGCGCGCTGGCGGAGACCGCCTGGGCGGGCGTGTTCGGGTAGAGCGGACGGCGACACCAACCTTTACCATTCCCGCGTCATGGCCCGGCTTGTCCGGGCCGCCCATGCGTGGTGAGCCGGCAGGAATGGACCGTTTCGCGAGCGGACGCCCGCAAAGGAAGCTCGGTGTTCATGGGTGGCCCGGACGAGCCGGGCCATGACGGTGAGTTTGTAACTGGGAGTGGAACCCCTATCCCTCGCCCGACAGTCGCGCCGCCGCGCCTTCGAGCCGCTGCAGCAGCCGCTTGAGCTGGGCGACCTCGGCGGGCGCCAGGCCGGCCAGCAGGGCCGCCTCGTAAGCCAGGGCCAGCGGCGCGATCTCGGCGTGCAGTCGGCGGCCGGTCTCGGTCAGCGCCAGGGTGTGGGAGCGGCCGTCCGACTCGCTCGCCTTGCGGGCCACCAGATGGCGGGTGAACATGCCCTGTGCGGCGCGGCTGACCGTGACCTTGTCCATGGCGGTGCGGGCGACGATGGCCTGGGGCGACAGAGGCCCCTCGGCCAGCACCGCCATCAGCCGCCACTGCGGAATGGTCAGGCCGAAGCGGTCCTCGTAGGCCCGGGCGATCAGCCGCGAAACGCCGTTCGACGCCACCGACAGCCGGAACGGCAGATAGTCGTCGAGCGCCAGACCTTCGGTCTTGCCGCCGTCACGACTCGGCAGCGGCGTCACGTTCGAGGCCATGCCCTTGGGTCTCCTCACGTCCCCGGAACCGCCACCTCCTGCTCGATGGCGCCGAAGATGGAGTGACGTTTCGCGTCGCGCATCTCAATGCGAACCCGGTCGCCGTGACGCAGGAAGGGCGTTTTCGCCTCTCCGGCGAGCAGGGTCTCCACCGTGCGCACCTCGGCGATGCAACTGTAGCCCAGGCCGCCCTGATCGATGGGTTTTCCTGGACCGCCGTCGGCGTCGCGATTGGACACGGTGCCCGAGCCGATGATGGTCCCGGCCGACAGGGCGCGGGTCTTCGCCGCGTGGGCGATCAGGGTTCCGAAGTCGAAGGTCATGTCGACCCCGGCGTTGGCCTCGCCGAACGGCTTGCCGTTCAGTTCGACCTCCAGCGCGCCGTGCAGCCTGCCGTCCTTCCAGCGGTCGCCAAGCGAGTCCGGCGTCACCGCCACCGGCGAGAAGGCGCTGGCGGGCTTGGACTGGAAGAAGCCGAAGTTCTTGGCCAGTTCGCCCGGGATCAGGTTGCGCAGGCTGACGTCGTTGACCAGCAAGACCAGACGGATCGCGGCGAGGCCCTCCTCGCGGCTCGCGCCGAGCGGCACATCGCCGGTGATCACCGCCACCTCGCCCTCCAGGTCACAGCCCCAGGCCTCGTCCTTCAGCGGGATCGGATCGCGCGGCGCCAGGAAGCTGTCGGAGCCGCCCTGGTACATCAGGGGATCGGTCCAGAAGCTCTCCGGCATGTCGGCGGCCCGTGCTTTCCGCACCAGGGCCACGTGGTTCACATAGGCGCTGCCGTCGGCCCACTGGTAGGCGCGGGGCAGCGGCGAATGGGCGTCATGCTCGTGGAAACGCTCACGCGGCAAGGCGCCATGGTCGAGGCTTTCGGCAAGCCCCCGCAGCAGCGGTTCGCACCGGTCCCAGTCGTCGAGCGCCGCCTGCAGGGTAGGGGCGATGGCGTCGGCGGGCGCGAACCATGCCAGGTCGGAGGAGACGACGACGAGGCGGCCGTCACGGCCGCCCTTGAGGGACGCTAGCTTCATTTTTTCTCTTCAAGGAGGGCGGCGAGCGCCGGGTCGGGTTTCTTGGGGGACGTCAGGTCGTCATGGGCAGCGCGCAGCTCGGCCATGCGGGCCGGCTTGTCGCTCCACCAGGCCTCGAACTCGCGGACGGCCTTGCGGACCAGCAGAAGCTGCTCCTCGAGGGTCGGCGGCTTTTCTTCCTCGTCGTCGTGATCATCATGGCCGTGACCGCCGCCGTGGTCATCGCCATGACCGCCGTGCCCCGGCTTTTCGTTGCCGATGTTGAGGGTGATGCTGTGGCCGTGGACAGTCTCGGCGACCGTTGTGGTCGAGCCGGGCGAGTGCTCGGCGGCGACGGGATGGGCCTCGTGCTTTCCGTGGCCGCCGTGGCCGCCGTGGCCGTGATCGTCCTTCTTCTTTTTCTTGCCGTCCTTCTTGTCGTCTTTCTTTTCGTCCTTCTCGCCCATCGCCTCGCCCAGCTTCTTCAGCTGCTTGCCGAGGCCGCCGCCGGCCAGCAGGACGCCACCGAGATGGGTCTTGATCACCCGCCGCAGAACGTCGGCGCCGCGCAGGATGCCGAACTCGTCCTGCCGAACCGCGAAGCGCGCCGCCGCCAGGATGTGGCCGTAGGTTTCCGAGAGCTGCGTCTCGTCGACCTTGCGCCGCCGCCCCGTCTCGCCCCGCATCGCGCCGATCAGCAGCAGCGCCAGCACCCCGGCGACAATCCAGCCGAAGACCCCAAGCGGCGTGAGCAGGCCGGGCACCGCCTCCGGACCCCAAGGAAATTCGCTATGATCGACCATACCCAGTCCCCCTCACACCGGCCGCCGTTCTAGCCGCCCTGGCGGATCGTCCGGCTGACCCGGGCCCCCGCGTCGTAACGCGACGGCCCGCCGAACACCGCAATCTCGACCAGAATGTCCCCGCCTTCGCCCTCCGACCAGAGGTAGTTGCGTTCGACCTGCACATTTCGCCCCGCAGGCGAAATTCCGTCGAAGGTATCTCCCCACGGGGTGACCTTCGAGGCGTCGCGCCAGGACAGGGTCACGGCGCGTGCGAGTTCATCCTCGGCCATGGCGAGAAGGTCGGGATCGACGTTGCTCATCCGCGCGCCTTCCAGCTGTCGACATAGGCGGCGTTCTCGACGCTCGCGGCGCCCTCGCCGACCTCCAGCGGATCGCGGGTGTCGATCATCACCGCGTATTCGTCCGTGGCGGCCTTGGTCTGGACCAGCATGTTTTTCAGCGCCTTGGGGTGCGGCCCGTGCGTGAAGCCCGAGGGGTGGAAGGTCATCATCCCGGCGTCGATCCCGTCGCGGCTGAAGAAGTCCCCTGCGTGATAGAACAGCACCTCGTCGTAGTCGTCATTGTTGTGGAAGAACGGGATCTTGATCGCGCCCGGATCGGTCTCGAACGGCCGCGGCGCGAAGGTGCAGACCACGAACCGGTCGGCCAGGAAGGTCGTGTGGACGCTGGGCGGCAGGTGGTAGCGGTGGCTGTTCAGAGGCCGGAAGTCCTTCACATTGATCCGCACGGGGGCCAGCTCGCCATGCCAGCCGACGGCGTCGAGCGGGTTCCAGGGATAGGTCGCCACCGACACCTGACCGCGCTTCTTGATGTGGACCGCCGTTTCGTGGTCGTCGGACTGATGGGCGCGGAAGGCCTCGTCCATCACAGGCATGTCCAGCATCGCCGGGTCGAACAGCGCGTGCGGGCCGAGCAGGCCCTTGTCGGGCAGGGTGAAGTGGCCGTTGGTCGCCTGGATGGTCAGGATCGCGGTCGGCGCTGACGGGGCCAGCCGCCACATCGTTCCGCGCGGCAGGTATAGGTAGTCGCCGGCGACATAGGCGATGCGGCCGAAGTCGCAGAAGAGGTCGCCCGCGCCCTCATGGATGAACAGCAGCTGGTCGCCGTCGGCGTTGCGGGCCAGGGCCGGCATCGCCGCCGACAGCTTCCAGAAGCGCATCTCGCAGGCGGCGTTGTGCAGCACCACCGGCGCGTCCCAGGGCGACGGAGCCGCCTCGTTCAGCCCATTGAGGTCGAAGGCGCGCGGCCGCAGCGGCCCCTCGAACGACGTCCAGCCGGTCGGCGGGCGGCGGTGGTAAAGGAAGGCGGCCGGGCCGAAGAAGCCCTCCTTCGACATCTCCCGCTCATAGGTCCCCTCGGGCAGGTCGGCGTGCGCCTGACGGCTGTGCAGGCCCTGCGCGCCGCGGACCGGGATCCAGTTACCCTTGGCCATGGCTAGGAAAGCTCCAGTTCCAGGCTACAATCATCACGAGTGATTTCACTTGCGCTCTCGCCATGTTCGCCCTATGTTCACATCATGACCGACGGGCCCGACAACATCGTGCTCCAGTACCTGCGCCATATCTCGACGCAGGTGGACCGGCTTGTCGAGGAGGTCTCCGAGATCAAGGTCCGGCTGACCAATGTCGAAGAGAACCTCGTGGTTCTGAACCGCCGCATGGACCGCTTCGAGACGCGTCTCGACAGAATCGAGATGCGCCTCGGTCTCGCGGAAGCCTAGTCCGCCTTCACCACGCCCCTGCGGATCTGGTCGAGCTCGATCGACTCGAACAGCGCCTTGAAGTTGCCCTCGCCAAAGCCCTCGTTGCCCTTGCGCTGGATGATCTCGAAGAAGATCGGGCCGACCTGGTTCTCGGTGAATATCTGCAGCAAGAGGCCCTGGCCCTCGGTCGGGGCGCCGTCGAGCAGGATGTGCAGGCTTTTCAGGCGGGCGGTGTCTTCGCCATGGCCGACCACGCGGCCGTCGAGCAGCTCGTAGTAGCTGTCGGGCGTGGTCTGGAACTTCACGCCCCGGGCGCGCAGCGTCTCGACGGTCTTGAAGATGTCGTCCGTCCCGAAGGCCAGGTGCTGGATGCCCTCGCCCTTGTAGTCGCGGAGGAACTCCTCGATCTGCGACTGTTCGTCCTGGCTCTCGTTCAGCGGGATGCGGATCTTGCCGTCCGGGCTGGTCATGGCCTTGGAGAACAGGCCGGTCACCTTGCCCTCGATGTCGAAGTAGCGGATTTCCCGGAAGTTGAAGACACGCTCGTAGAACTCGGCCCACTTGGCCATGCCGCCCCGGAAGACGTTGTGGGTCAGGTGGTCGAGGTAGGTCAGGCCGACGCTGCTGGCCTTCTCCGCCGCCTCCGCGCCCGCGATCGGCTGGAAGTCGACGTCGTATATCTCCTGTGCGCCGTATCGGTCGACGAGATAGAGGTTGGTCCCGCCGATACCCTCGATGGCCGGGATGTTCAGCTCCATCGGACCGACCGGCCCGGTCACCGGCCTGGCGCCGCGCTCGACGGCCAGCCTGAACGCCTTGGCGGCGTCGCGGACGCGGAAGGCCATGGCGTTGGCGGAGGGGCCGTGGACGTCCCGGAACTCGGCGGGCTGACCCTCCGGCTCCATGTTCAGGATGAAGTTGATGTCGCCCTGCCGGAAGCGCAGCACGTTCTTGGAGCGATGCTTCGCGACAGCCGTGAAGCCCATCGACTCGAACAGCGCCTTCAGCGTCTCCGGCTCAGGCGAGGTGAACTCGACAAACTCGAAGCCGTCCGTGCCAAGCGGATTGTCGAACAGGTCGGCATTGGGTTGGGCGTTCATGGGGGGCTCCGGCGTTTCGGCGGCGGTCTGGATGGCAGCGATCTTAGTAACATATGAAACTATATGCGTCCGGTGACAAGGCTCGACCGGACCGGGCGCAATCCGTAGAAAGGCGCCATGACCCAGCCGGAACAATACCGCGACGACCCGGATCGCAGCTTCGTGAATCTCGTGGCGATGATGTCGCGCGACTCCGGCCCTGACGGGCTGTCGATCAGCGAGATTCTCGACCGGCTCGACGAACGCGCCTTCGGCATCGTCATCCTGATTCTGGCCATCCCCTGCCTGGTCCCCGCCCTCTACGGCGTGCCGCAGATCGTAGGCGTTCCCATCGTCCTGCTGGCCGGGCAGATGCTTCTGGGCCGGCGCGAGCCCTGGCTTCCGGCCAGCTGGCTGCGCCGCCGCATCTCCCGCGAATGGCTCGGTCGCATGGCCGACTTCGCCGACAAGCGGATGCGATGGATCGAGCGCCTCTCGAAGCCGCGGCTGCGGCTGATGACCTCAGGGGCGGGTGAACGCTTCGCCGCCCTGATGATGATCCTGGCGACGCTCACTATCATCCTGCCGATGACCAACTCCGTGCCCTCGCTGGGTCTGACCCTGATGGCCGCCGGGCTGATCGAGCGCGACGGACTTTTCGTCCTGGCCGGCGAGCTGGTCGCCCTGGCCTGGATCACGGCGCTGGCGGTGGTGGCCCTGGGTCTCGCCTTCGGCGCCACCTGGGCGGTCAGCCTGTTCGACAGGGTCGGCGGCCAGGCCGTGCTGGACTGGTTCGGCGCGCTGTTTGGCGGGTGATCCCCATGGACGTCGTCGCTCAATTCGCCAGAATGGGATCATGATCCGACTTCTCGACGCAGTCCTGACCCGCTGGCGACTGACGGCCTTTCTGTCGTCGGCGCTGATGCTGGCCATCGCGCATGGCTTCGAGCGGATCGGCGGCCTGGCGCCCTGCTACCTCTGCCTCAAGCAGCGGGAGGTCTACTGGGTCGCCATGACCGTCGCCCTGGTCGGAATGCTGGTCGTCCGCACCGGCCCCGGCGCGGGGCTTAAGCGGCTGTTCAACGCCGCGCTCGGTCTGGTTTTCCTGGTGGGCGTCGGCATCGCCGCCTGGCATGCCGGCGCGGAGTGGAGCTGGTGGCCCGGCCCCTCGGTCTGCAGCGGCGGCGGCAGCGGTGCGGTCAGCGCGGCGGACATGATGGCCGCCCTGAACGGCGAGGAGCGGATTGCACCGCCCGCCTGCGACAAGGCGCTCTGGAGCTTCCTCGGCCTGTCGATGGCGGGCTGGAATGTCCTGATCTCCCTGAAGCTCGCCGCGCTGAGCTTCCTTGCAACCCGAAAGGCCTATGCATGACCGCCGCCGTCCCCCTTCGCCCGGGTCGAGGCGCGGTCAAGGCGCGGCTGGCCGAGATTCTCCGCGTCGACCATGCCGGCGAGCTCGGAGCCGTTCACATCTACCGGGGCCAGCAGGCGGTGCTGGGCAAAGCGCGCGGCCATGAGCGCATGACGGCCCAGCTGGCGGAGATGGAAGGCCACGAAGCCGTCCACCTCGCCCGCTTCGACGCCCTGCTCAATGAACACCGGGTCCGTCCCACCCTGATGGCGCCGCTGTGGCGCGCCGCCGGCTTCATGCTCGGCGCCGGCACCGCCCTGATGGGCGACAAGGCGGCCCATGCCTGCACCGAGGCCGTCGAGTCGGTGATCGAGGAGCACTACGCCGCCCAGATCGCCGAGCTGGCTGACCGGGATCCCGAGCTGGGAGCCGAACTGTCGCAGTTCCGGGACGAGGAACTGGCCCACCGCGACATCGCAATCGAGGAAGGCGCCCGCGAGGCGCCGGCCTATCCGCTGCTGGCGGCGGTTATCCAGGCCGGCTGCAAGGCGGCGATCCGTATCAGCGAGAAGATCTAGGAACCTTCAGGGACCGCATCGGTTGGCATGGGGAAGGAGTTCCCATGTCCGACCCAGACGCGTTTCCCGACACCGATCCCGCGCCGGCCTTCGACCCGTCGCCGCCGGCGACCGATCCTGACCTGCCCACCGAACCGGACGTCGCCCCGCCGCTCGATCCCGAGGCGCCGCCGACCATCGCCTGAGTCAGGCGTCAACGCAGGGCCATCTGGCTCCAGATGGCGCGGAGGGCCCTCAACTGCTTCTCCGTCGTCTCGCGAAGGTCGTGACGGGTATTGAGCTTCAGCCCGACGCGATTGCCGCGCCGCCAGATCACTTCCGCATCCCAGACGATGCCTTCCTTGATCTGCACCAGATGCATCTCCCGCGGCACCAGATGCGGGGCAGAGGTCTCGATCATCGCCCCGTCGGCGCTGAGATTGCGGATCACGCAGTCCAGGGTCTGTGTCGCGTCCTCATTGGCGAGCTTGCCCGCCAGCAGGGCGCGGCCCCGCGGATCGCGGCGGCGTTCGACAGGCGTTAGGGATGCCGAGGTGGTCATGGCGTCATGATTGCCGGTCGTTCGTTGACATCCGGTGTGCGCCGAGACCGTCAGGCCTCCAGTTCGATGTCCCAGTAGAGATAATCCAGCCAGCTTTCGTGCAGAAAGCCGGGCGGAAAGCGGCGGCCGTGGTCCTGCAGCTCGTGCATGGACGGCCGGCGCGGATGGCGATGCGGCTGCATATGGGCCTCGCGCGGCGTGCGGCCGCCCTTGGCGAGGTTGCAGGGCGCGCAGGCCGTGACGATGTTCTCCCAGGTCGTGCGACCGCCGCGGGAGCGGGGGACGACATGGTCGAAGGTCAGATCCTGGCCCGAGCCGCAATACTGGCAGGCGAAACTGTCGCGCAGGAACAGGTTGAAGCGCGTGAAGGCCGGCGGCCGGTCCTGCGAAACGTAGGATTTCAGCGAGACAACGCTGGGCAGCCGCATCTCGAAGGAGGGGCTGTGGATCATCTTGTCGTAGGTCGACACGACCTCGACGCGATCCAGGAACACCGCCTTGATCACCTCCTGCCAGGGCCAGAGGGACAGCGGGTAGTAGCTGAGCGGACGGTAGTCCGCGTTGAGCACCAGGGCCGGCCAGCCCGACGGCGGCGCCTTAAGCACCTGCATCGGACACCTCCCGCGGGAGCTGCGAATTCAAGAACGCGACCGACCTGAAGACCTGCCTCGCTTTCCGCGTCTCATCAGGGATCGCCAACATCCCCGAACGCGACTCAGAGGATAGACCCGTATCGGCGACAGGACCAAGACGGAGACAGTTCCCCAACAAGAGACGACGCCGCCGCCAGAACAGAAAAGGGGCGCCGAAGCGCCCCAGGGTCCTGGTCTCGCCGCCTGCCCGTCAGCGGGGCAGGCGGATGGATCGAGCGAGAGACTGGTCCTAGCCGCCGATGAAGACGACGGCGCCGGCCAGGATCGCGCCCAGAGCCAGCAGGAAGACCGCGGCGGAACGGTCGAAAAAGCGTTCGAAGGCGACGAGGTTGGAAACCGACATGACACACATCCTTTGAGTTATGGACCCGCTTTCCGGGCCCTCGTTATGTCCCCTCGGGGAGGAGGGGCTGTCCGATCTGGACAATGCTTAGATAGCACCTATCTGAACGGCGTCAAGATCAATCTTTACGTCGTTCGGATTCAGTTTTAGAGTGACCGTCATGAGAGAAGCTGCTGCCGCCGAATCCCGGCCCTACCACCACGGCGATCTCCGCCGGGCGCTCGTCGAAGCGGCTCGTCGGATTCTCGAGAGCGAAGGCCCGACGGCCTTGTCGCTGCGCGCGGTGGCGCGGGAAGCGGGGGTCAGTCCGGCGGCGCCCTATCACCACTTCAAGGACAAGGGTGAACTGCTCGACGCCGTTGCGCACGTGGGCTGGGACATGCTCGGCGAGTCCATGACCGGCGCCAAGCAACGGGCCGCCGACCTGGGCGCCCTGATGACCGAGATCGGTGTTTCCTACGTTCAGTTCTCGCAGCAGCACCCCGCGCTCTATCGCGTCATGTACGACTGCTCGCGTGACAAGGATGAGCTGCCCGAGGGCATGCAGGACAACGAGGACAGCGCCTACTGCCTGGTACGGGAGACCTTCCGCAAAGTGGCGGGACCGGAGGTCGCGGAGGTCGATATCGAGCTGGCGACCATCGCCGCCTGGTGCGCCGCCCACGGCCTCGCCGAAATGAGCACCTTCAAGCAGTTCGACAGCCTCAAGATCGGTCTCGGCGGCGAGGAAGCCTTCCTTCGCAGCGTGCTCGGTCACCTGGGCATGTTCCAGGCGACCGGGCCGACAAAGGTCTGAAGCCGGCGGAAACGTTGAGGTGGCGCAGTCCCGGACGGCATCTGCGACGCCTCGCCAACACCTGATGCGCCGAGGCTGATGCATTGGCGGGCTCGCCGGTCTAGAGAGGACGGGTGAGCGCCTCCTTCGTCACCCGTTTCGCCCCCTCCCCCACGGGATACCTCCATCGCGGCCACGCCTTCTCGGCGCTGACCGCCTTCGAGGCCGCCCGGGCCGTGAACGGGCGCTTCATCCTCCGCATCGAGGACATCGACGCCACGCGGTGCAGGCCCGAGTACGAGACCGCCCTGTTGGAAGACCTGGCCTGGCTCGGAATCAGCTGGGAGGAGCCGGTCCGCCGCCAGTCGCAGCACATGGCCGATTACGAGACGGCGATCGCGTCGCTGCAGGCGCGGAACCTCGTCTACCGCTGCTTCCGCACCCGCAAGGACATTGCCGAAGCCGCCGTCAGCGCGCCGCATGGACCGGTCGAGGCGTTCCGTGGCGGGCCGTTGCATCCCAACGAGGAAGACCGCTTCCTGTCCGAGGGCCGACCCTTCGCCTGGCGCCTGTCGCTGGACGAGGCGCGCGAGGCCGTCGGCGCCTTCCAGAAGCTGAGCTTTCGCGAGTATGGCGAGGGGCCCAGGGGCGAACGCGGCCGTATCGTCGCCCGACCGGAACTGGCCGGAGACGTGGTCCTTGCCCGCAAGGATGTCGGCGTCGCCTACCATCTGGCGGTGGTGCTGGATGACGCGAAGCAGAAGATCACCCACGTCATCCGCGGCCATGACCTGTTCGAGGCCACCCACCCGCAACGCCTGCTGCAGGCGCTGCTGGGTCTGCCAACGCCGGCTTACCGCCACCACCCGCTTCTGACCGACGCGGAAGGCCGGCGCTTCGCCAAGCGCGACAAGGCCCAGACCCTGCGTGAGATCCGCGCGTCGGGGGTCACGGCCCTGGCCCTGCGGGCCGAACTCGGCTTCACGGGATGAGCGAGGGCGCCGCGCCGACCGCAACCGGCCACCGCGCCCTGCCCTTCATCGCCCTGATCGTCGGGGCTTGCGCCATCGGGTTCGTGCCGAACCTCGTGCGGCTGGCCGACACCGGGCCGGCGGCGGCCGGGTTCTGGCGCATGGCGCTGTCGTTGCCGATCCTGCTGCCGATGATGCTGCGCGACGGGCGCGGGCTGGGGCTGAGACCCTCGACGGCCAGCCTGCTGGCGGGGCTGTTCTTCGCCGGAGACCTGGCCTTCTGGCACTATGGAATCCGCTACACGTCCGTGGCCAACGCCACGGTGCTGGCCAACCTGTCGCCGGTGGTGGTGACGGCGGTGGCCTGGTTCGTCTTCCGCGAACGACCCGGCCGGATCTTCATGGTCGGACTGACCCTGGCCCTGGCCGGCGCCTGGACGATGGCCGCCGGCGCGGCGAAGGGGCAGTCATCCGCGCCCCTGCTTGGCGATATCCTCTCGCTGACCACGGCCGCCTGGTACGCCCTGTACTTCATCGCCATGCGGCGGGCCCGCCAGGGCGAAGGCGCCTCACGGGCCATGTTCTGGTCCAGCCTGGCGACGGCGCCGGTGATGCTGATCGTGGCGCTGGCGTTGGGCGAGCAGATCATGCCGGGCTCTATGGGCGGCTGGTGGGCCTGTATCGGTCTGGCGGTCGCCCATGTGGCCGGCCAGGGCTCCATCGCCTGGGCGCTCGGCCGGCTGCCGGCCTCGATCGCCTCGGTGGTCGTGCTGGCCCAGCCGGTGGTGGCGGCCATCGTCGCCTGGTTCCTGTTCCACGAGGCCCTGACCGGCGTGCAGATGCTGGGCGGAGCCCTCACGCTCGCAGGCGTCGTGATCGCCCAGCGCTCGGCGGTTCAACGCGCCCAGTAGCGAT
>JBIKTU010000308.1:0-3486 GCA_044347965.1 Caulobacter sp. | reverse complement strand
CCGACCCTCGAAGCCGCCTTCCGCATCGCCGAGGTGTTCGGAAAGCCGCTGGACGAGGTGTTCCAGTGGCGGAGCGGCGGTTGAGGGAAGGGGCTCCCCCATTTGTCATCCCGGCCTTGGCGCAGCGAAGAGCCGGGACCCAGAGGCCCCGCGCGGCCCCGGCTGGGTCCCGGATCGCCTGCGGCGTCCGGGATGACAGCGCAGGTGCGTCTAGCGCCCTCTGTTCACCCTTGCCCTCATGACCCCGGCTTGGCCGGCGCGTGCCACGCTTCGCCGGCCAGCGCGCGGTCATGGCCCATCCGGAACAGCTTCCGCATATTGTCGGCCTTGAAGTTCAGGCCCGGGGCCTCGACCTCGTCCGGGATCTCGCTGATCAGCACGGTCAGGCCGTTGCGATCAGCGAAGCCGACGGTGGCGGCCAGATAGGTCCGGGTCGAGGCCTTGCTCATTGCGTCCCAGGACCGGGCCATGATGCCGAACAGGCTGCCGCGGGTGACGCCGAAGCTCGGGCCGACCTGTCCGTTGATCAGGATGTAGAGCGCCCCCCGGTGCACGCCGCCACCGGGATCGGTCCACAGCAGCATCGACTCCGGCACGGTGAAGAAGGGCGTCATCACCCCCCCGTCGGCGTGCATCTCGGAGAAGCGCCCGCCCGACCCGCCGCCCCCGATCATCACCGGCGGGAACACTCCCGGGATGCTGGAGGAGGCGACGAGGATGTCCTGGAACAGTTTGACCGCATCGGCATCGCCCCGGGTGGCGATCGCGCCCATGTCCCAGACGGTCGTATCCTGACTGTCCAGATTGGTGGTGGCGACCAGCAGCCGGCGGCCCGTGGCGTGCTGCACGGCGACGGCCTGGAGCATGGCGCCGTCGACATAGGCCTCGACCAGCCTGCGGATGGGGGCGGCGCTGAAGAGCGACGGGCTACGGAGCGGCGCAAGGGCCCCGAAGCTGACCAGCCCGTCGATATCGCCACCGGTGAAGGCGGCCTCCATCCGGTCGTCCCAGTCCGACCCCAGAAAGGCGAACGGCGCGGTCAGGGCTCCGGTGCTCACGCCGGTGACGACATCGAAGCGCGGCCGCTTGCCGGCCCGGGTCCAGCCGGCCAGGACGCCGGCGCCATAGGCTCCGTTGGCGCCGCCGCCCGACAGGGCCAGAACGGTGAAGTCGCCCTTGTCGGCCGCGATCCGCGCCCGGATCGGCCCGGACGTCGTCATCGCCGCGTCGGTGTCGCTGGCCGCGAACCGCACGTCGGTCAGCTCGGTCGGCGCGGCGACCCTGGGGGCGGCGGGATCAAATCCGTAGCGCGGCAACGTCCCGCAGGCCCCCAGCAGCAGAAGGGCAAGCAGAGCGGCTGGGCGGCCGGGGAAAAGCGTCACCCCGGCACCCTAGCCGACATTCATGTCGTTTGCGCGTGATCCCTGGATTTCACGGCGCCCGCAATGACAGCAGATGGGCGTTGTCGCGGATTCACGCGAGGGCTACGACTTCCGGTCAACAACACAAGGGAGGATGTCATGCGTATCGTTCTGGCCGCCGCGGCGGCGCTTCTGCTTTCGGCCACGGCCGCCTTCGCCGGCGGCGAGGAGATCATGGCCTCGCGGATCGGCAACACCACCGTCACCACCGACGCCAGCGGCATGTCCTCGAAGATCTACTACGAGGCCGACCACACCTTCTCCGGCTCGGCCAACGACCAGGAACTGGCCGGGACCTGGGCTCTGAAGGGCTCGCAGGTCTGCCTGACCTTCACCAGCGCTCCGCCTGCGGGCTACCCGGAGACGATCTGCACGCCGGTGTCCGCCCACAAGGTCGGCGACAGCTGGACCAGCGGGCCGTTCACGGTCCAGCTGCTGGAAGGCCGGCAGTAGGCCGCATTTGCCTGTCATCCCGGCCGGAGCGCGTAGCGCGACGAGCCGGGACCCAGAGGCGGGCGAACGGCATCGGCTGGGTCCCGGGTCGCCTTCGGCGCCCGGGATGACAGCCGGGAAGCCTACCCCTTCGCCCTGTCCATCAGGCCGGCGAAGCGCTCGAAGATGTAGAGGCTGTCGGTCGGGCCGGGCGAGGCTTCCGGGTGGTGCTGGACGCTGAACACCGGCTTGCCGGCCAGCTCCAGGCCCGCGTTGGTGCCGTCGAACAGGCTGACGTGGGTTTCCCGCACCGGCTCGGGCAGCGAGGCGCGGTCGACGGTGAAGCCGTGGTTCATCGACACGATCTCCACCTTGCCGGTGGTCAGGTCCTTCACAGGATGGTTCGCGCCGTGGTGACCCTGGTCCATCTTCACCGTCTTCGCTCCGAGGGCGAGGGCCAGCATCTGGTGGCCCAGGCAGATGCCGAACACCGGCACGCCGCTGTCGACCAGCTTGCGAATCTCGGGCACCGAGTACTCACCCGTCGCCGCCGGGTCGCCCGGACCGTTGGACAGCAGCACCCCGTCCGGCTTGCGGGCCAGGATGTCCTCGGCCTTGGTATCGGCCGGAACCACGGTGGCGCGGGCGCCGATCGAGGCCAGGGAGCGCAGGATGTTGCGCTTGACGCCGTAGTCGATGACCACGACCTCGTACTTCGGGCTCTCGAGCTTGCCGTAGCCCTCGTTCCATTCCCACAGCTGCTCGTCCCAGACGAAGGTCTGCCGGGTGGTGGCGTCTTTCGCGAGGTCCAGACCGACAAGGCCCGCCCAGCCTTTGGCCTTCGCCACCAGGGCGTCGAGGTCGAACTCGCCGGTCGGACTGTGGGCGATGACAGCGTGCGGCATGCCCTTCTCGCGGATCACCCGGGTCAGGGCGCGGGTGTCGACCCCGGCCAGGCCGATGACGCCGCGGCGTTCCATCCAGGTGTTGAGCGGGCTGTCGGAGCGGTAGTTGGCCGGATCGGTCGGGGCGTCGCGGAAGATGGCGCCCCTCGCGGAGGTCTCCGACCCGCCGCTGATCTGCTCCAGATCCTCGGCGTTGGTTCCGACATTGCCGATGTGGGGGAAGGTGAAGGCGACGATCTGCGCCATGTAGGACGGGTCGGTCAGGATCTCCTGATACCCGGTCATGGCGGTGTTGAAGCAAACCTCGCCGACCGCCTCGCCGACCGCCCCGACTCCGATGCCCTGCAGCACCGTGCCGTCGGCGAGCGCGAGAACGCCCGTGGCGCCAGGGAGAACCTTGCTCGCCATTGATGTGCTCCTGACCTGCTGGACAAACGGGCGCGTTGGTAGTGAGTCGGCCCGTCAGGGTCAAACGTTTATCGGACCGGAAGGGATCACGACATGCTGGCGCTGCGCCCCAACTGCGAATGTTGCGACCTCGACCTGGCGCCCGACGCGGCCGGCGCGATGATCTGCACCTTCGAATGCACCTTCTGCGAGGCCTGCGCGGAGGCGCGGTTCGGCGGCGTCTGCCCCAACTGCGGCGGCGGTCTGGCAGCGCGGCCCGCGCGGCCGACGGCGCTGCTGGCGAAGTTTCCAGGGAGCGCCGAGCGGGTGATGAAGGAGCA
>JBIKTU010000307.1:0-3487 GCA_044347965.1 Caulobacter sp. | reverse complement strand
ACCATGGTCCTGTATGCCGCCACCATCGCCCCCCTGTCGGCGCCGGGCTTCAGCCGGAACCGACCGATCTCGATCCCTGCCGCCGGCGCGACGCCAGGGGCGTCCTCGGCCGCGGTATAGTGTCCCATGGTATCGAACCGGCTCACCGTCGCGCGGAAGGGCGCCAGGCGCGGATCTGCGCCGACGACCAGGGCGGCGGCCCGAGCGTCCTCGAGGCTCGACCAGGCGACCAGATCGACGCGCTCTCTCGCGTCATCGGCCCCAGACAGCCGGGTCCAGCTGATGAATCCCGGCAAGGCGCTTACGAGGCCCAACGCCGCCTCCCGCTCATGGTCCGCGGCCAGGGCGTCTTCGACGCCGTAGACGACGACTTCGAGGTATTGTCCGTGCATGACTTCATCTCCGGTTATGTTGACGCCGGACAGATGCACCATCGACCCTGACAGTTTTTGTCAGGACCGTGCCATAACCTCGGGCGATGAAGACCCTCCGCCTTTTCGCCTTGCTGGACCGCCTGCGCGCCTCCACCGGCCCGATCTCGGCGGAGGTCCTTGCGGGTGATCTGGGCGTCTCCTGCCGCACCATCTACCGGGATATGGCGACCCTCCAGACGATGGGCGCGCCGGTTCGGGGCGAGGCCGGGCTCGGTTACCAGATGGACAAGGGGTACTTCCTGCCCCCCCTTCATCTGGACGCCGATGAAATGGAGGCGGTTATGCTGGGGGTTCGCCTGGTGAGCGCGCGCGCTGACGACGCCCTGGGCCTGGCGGCCCGCCGGGCATTCGGCAAGATCGCCTCGACGCTGGGGCCGGAGGCCGAGGATCGCTTCAGAAACCTGCCCATGCGGGCCGTCTCACTGCAAACTCCCGAACGGGCCGGGGCCCATCGCGTCCTCAGCCTGCTACGCCGAGCGATCCGGACGCGCGCTGTCCTCGCCCTGGGTTATCGCGGCGCCGACGAGCTGGCGAGCCAGCGACCTGTTCGCCCGCTGGGGCTGACCCTGTTCGACACCGTGTGGCTGCTTACCGCCTGGTGCGAGACCCGGGATGACTTCCGGAACTTCCGGCTGGATCGGATCCTGACCGTGGAGGAGGCCGGACGGGCGTTCCGACATGAAAGCGGGAAACGCTTCGGGGACTACCTGAAGACGCTTTGACCCAAATCATCCCCGGCTCGACGGTCATCATCTACGACGAGATCGGCCACGGGGCCGCTTCCCGACCGTTCCGCGCCGGGCCTTGCGGCGTGGCTGAAAACGAAGGTGTTCGTGGCCAAGCCGTGAGGCGGCCGGGTCTTCAGCGTGTCGTGGCGCGCCACGCGGCGATGTCGCGGGCCAGATGGGCCTTGCGCAGGCCGCGTCCCGAGATCAGCCGCCGGAAATCGGCCGCGTTGTCGAAGTGCTGCAACTGGATCCGGTAGTAGTTGACGTACTCGAGGACCGCGAGCGCCGTCAGCGCGGCGGCGGCGATCCGCGACGGGGTCCAGCCGCCGCCAGGCAGCCAGTCGAGGGCCACAGCCGCCAGGGCGGCGAGGACCAGAAGACCCGACCACAGCTCGGCCCGCGCCAGCCCGGGCAACACGCGGTCGAGCGCGGCGGACTCCCCTTCCACGCGACGCAGGACCGCACGCCAGTAGATCGCTCCGATCACCAGAAGCGCCGCGCAGGCCAGGGCGGCGAGGCAGAAGCCGATCGTGAAGCCGCCGTCGGACTGCCAGACGAGAAGGGCGGCCACGCCGGGGACGAGGATCGCGTTGCCGGCCTCAAGCCGCCAGTAGGACCGCAGCCGCCGGACGACCGCATTGTCGGACCGAGCCATGATGTCTGCCTTCGTCGCCGGGTTGCCGCCCGTCCTACAGCATCGACGGGATGACCCGGTCCGGCGGTCTATGCCCGTCCATGAAGGTCTTGATGTTGACGATGACCTTCTCGCCCATGTCGATGCGGCCCTCGACGGTGGCCGAGCCCATGTGGGGCAGCAGCACGACGTTCGGGAGCTTGAGCAGCTTGGGGTTCACCGCCGGCTCGTGCTCGTAGACGTCGAGGCCGGCGCCGGCGATCTCGCCCCGGGCCAGCATGTTGGCCAGGGCGCCCTCGTCGATGATCTCGCCGCGCGCCGTGTTCACGACCACCGCGTGAGGCTGCAGCAGCTTCAGGCGGCGGGCCGACAGCAGGTGGTAGGTGGCCGGGGTGTGCGGGCAGTTGACCGAGACGATGTCCATCCGGGCCAGCATCTGGTCCAGGCTCTCCCAGTAGGTCGCGCCCAGCTCGTCGGCCACGCGCGGGCTGACCGGCTTGCGGTTGTGATAGTGGATCGACAGGCCGAAGGCGGCGCCGCGACGGGCCAGGGCCTGGCCGATGCGGCCCATGCCGATGATGCCCAGCCGCTTGCCCCACAGGCGGCGGCCCAGCATCCAGGTCGGCGACCAGCCCTGGAAGCCGCCCGACTGCACCACGGCCGCGCCTTCGACGATGCGGCGGGTGCTGGCCATGATCAGGCTCATGGTCAGGTCGGCGGTGTCCTCGGTCAGGACGCCCGGGGTGTTGGTGACGATGAAGCCGCGCTGGTTGGCGGTGGCCACGTCGATGTTGTCGACCCCGGCCCCGAAGTTGGCGATCAGCTTCAGCCGCTCGCCGGCCCGCGACAGCAGGCGCGAGTCGAGCCGGTCGGTGATGGTGGGCACCAACACGTCGCAACGCCCCATGGCGTCGACCAGCTCGTCGGCCGTCATTGGACGGTCGTCGACGTTGAGTTCGGTGTCAAAAAGCTCCCGCATCCGGGTTTCAACCGGGTCGGGCAGCTTGCGCGTGACGATGACTTTCGGCTTCTTGGCGGCCATGGACGCTTTCGGTGCGGACGTTGGGCCCTTGAAGGGCTCGGCGAACCCTTAGCAAAGGCCCGGCGGGGGGCCAAGGGAAGGCTGGATTGTGATGCGTTCAGAAATGCTGGCGCCGACAAACAAAGCGCTGCTGCTCGCGGCGATGGCGACGGTGTTTCTGCTGGCCGCCTGCGACCGCCCGGGCGAGGCGGTGTGCGACACGCCCTCTCTCCAGCCGGTGCCGCGCTTCCTGTCCCTGGAGTACAACGAGATCAACGCCCGCAACGGTCCGGGCGAGGATCACCGCATCCTCTGGACCTGGCGGGCCAGGGGCATGCCGGTCGAGGTGATCGCCGAAACCAGCGACTGGCGCCGTGTCCGGGGCCCGGACGGCGCGGCCGGCTGGGTCCACAAGCGCGGTCTGATCGGAACCCAGGCGGTGATGCGGGTCAAGCCGGGGCAGGTCGCGCTGCTGGCCGAGCCGCGCGAGGGCGCCAGGGTCGTCGCCTGGCTCAACCCCAGGGCCGTGGCGACGCTGGAGACGGCCGAGGGCGACTGGCGACAGGTCAGGGCCGGCGGCCGCAAGGGCTGGGTGAAGGCGTCGGAGGTCTGGGGCGCGGGCGGGCCGACGCCCTGCCGGCCCCGGGAACATTGAGGCCGCCTGTCTTAA
>JBIKTU010000306.1:0-3488 GCA_044347965.1 Caulobacter sp. | reverse complement strand
CTCCCCGACCAAGGCCATGCCGAACGGCGAGTTCAGGCCGGTCAGCAGCGGGGTCTTCACCTCGGCCACGCCGTCGCCGTCGGCGTCGCGCAGCAGGGTGACGCGGTTGGCGCTGGGCACCCCGGCGCCGGCCCGCTTCATCATCATCTTCGCCACCCAGGCGGTCAGGCCCTTTTCCTCGCGCGGCGGACTGTTGCTCTCGGCCACCAGCACATCGCCGTTGGGCAGCAGGTAGAGCCAGCGCGGATGGTCCAGGCCCTCGGCGAAACGGGTCACCGTCATGCCCGCCGGCGCCGTCGGCTTGCCGCCGGCCGGCCAGCCCACGGCCTTGGCCGGATTGATCGTCGGGATCGGGCCGTTGGGGTCGGGCGCGGTCAGGGTGGGCGCGGCGCCGTAGGTGGCCTCGGCCGGCAGGTCGGCCGTCCCGTTGCAGGCGGCGAGCGTCAGCGCGGCGAGCGCGGCGGCGGAGGGTCGAAGCATGCGGCGTTTCCTTGTTGTTGCCTGACCATGGCGCAGATCGGGGCCGCGTTCAAAGGCCAAGACGCCCCGACCGCCAAAGGTTAAATCCCGGCCATGGAGGCCAACGCGCGCTTGTCCTTGGCGGTCGCCCCACTTGATAATGTGTTCAATTCACCGAATCCGGAGCCTGTCTTGTCCCTGATCCGCACGGCCGTCGTGGCCGGCCTCGCCGCCGCGCTCGTCGCCGCCCCCGCCGCCGGCGCCTTCGCCGCCCCCCTCTTCGCGCCCGCCGCGAAGGCCTCCGCCACGAAGGCGGCCGCCCCCCAGCGCCGTCCCGTGAGCTTCGCCGCCACGGCGCCGGCGCCCGGCGGGTTGCTGGTCATCCCGGCCTCCGGCGCCGACCAGGCCGCCGCCCGGGCCGCGAGCCTGCTCCCGGAACAGCGGGCCGCCATCGCCCGCGCCGCCAAGGCCGCCGGCTTCAGCTACGGAGCCCGAAAGACCCTGGTGCTGCGCGGGATCGGCGACTTCGACCAGATCATCCTGCTGGGCCTGGGCGACAAGCCCGCGGCGAACGACATCCAGATGGCCGGCGCCGTGATCGGCCGGGCCCTGGCCGGGGACACCGGGGCGGTCACCCTGCTGGCGCCGGACATGGACGCGGCCGCCCTCGCCGAGCTGGCGACCGGCTTCGGCATCGGCGAGTACCGCTCCGATCTCTACAGCAGCGACCGCAAGGCGACCCCCGCCGCGCCGGTCACTGTCGTCGCCGACGCCGCCCCGGCGGCGGCCGACCTCTACAAGGCCCGGGGGCTGCCGCTGGTCGAGGCGATGGAATGGGCCCGCGACCTCATCAACGAGCCCGCCAACGTCGTCTATCCCGAGAGCTTCGTGGAGCGGACGCGCGCCGCCTTCGCCGGCGTTCCGGGGGTGAGCATCGAGGTGCTGGACGTTCCGGCCATGCAGAAGCTGGGCATGGGCGCCCTGACCGGCGTCGGCGCCGGTTCGGCCCGGCCGCCCCGGCTGCTGGTCGTCCGCTACAAGGGGGCGGGCGCCCCGGACGGCGGGCCGGTGGTGCTGGTCGGCAAGGGCATCACCTTCGACAGCGGCGGCATCTCGATCAAGCCGTCAGCCAACATGGGCAACATGAAGATGGACATGTCCGGCGGCGCCGCCGTGGTCGCCACGGCGCTGTCGCTGTCGAAGTCGGCAGCCCCGGTCAACGTCGTGGCCGTCGCCGCCCTGGCCGAAAACATGCCTGACGGCGGGGCCATCCGCCCGGGCGACGTTCTGACCGCCATGAACGGCAAGACCATCGAGGTGATCAACACCGACGCCGAGGGCCGGCTGGTGCTGTCCGATGCGCTGGTCTGGTCCGAGCGCAACCTCAAGCCCGCCGTGCTGGTCGACATCGCCACCCTGACCGGCGCGGTCGGCACGGCGCTGGGCGACGACTACGCCGGGCTGTTCAGCCGCCATGACGATCTGGCCGCGAAGCTGACCGCCGCCGGCGCGGCGACCGGCGAGGATCTGTGGCGCCTGCCGCTGCACCCCAGCTACGCCAAGGATGTCAGCTCCACCATCGCCGACATCAAGAACAGCGGCGAGGGCGGCGCCGGGGCCGGCACGGGCGCCTGGTTCATCGGCGAGTTCATCAGCCGCGACATCCCCTGGGCGCATCTGGACATCGCCGGGGTCGCCTATGGCGCGCCGGCCGACTGGAAGCCGGCGGGCTCGGCGGGGTTCGGCATCCGGCTGCTCGACCGCTTCGTGCGCGACTGGGGGAAGTAGGGGCCGGTCTCGGCCGTCCCTCGCCCCCTACCGGCAAAGCTTCCGCTTTCCCGTGGGCCCGGGAGCGCGCATGATTCACTCAACGCCCGGAGTGACGTCATGCGCCTGCCCAACCCCCTGATCATGCTCGCCGTCGTCGTCGCCGCCGTCGCCGTCCTCGGCATGGCGCGCCAGCCGCCGGTTCCGGCCGCCGAGGCGCCGCCCGTCGAGGCGCCGGCCGCGATCCCGTCGGCCGAGCGCGGACACGCCCTTGTCCTTCGCGACTGCGCCGCCTGCCACGCGGTCGAGGCGACCGGCGCCAGCGGCTTCAGCCCCGCCCCGCCGTTCCGCACCCTGAAGGACAAGTACCCGCTGGACAGCCTGGAGGAGGCCCTGGCCGAGGGCATCCTGTCGGGCCACCCGGCCATGCCGGAGTACGAGTACGCGCCCGACGAAATCGCCGACATCATCGCCTGGATGAAGAGCCTCGACGCGGCCCGGGGCGCGCCCGGCGCGACCTGACAGAAGGCCGGGCAGAACCGCCCTAAAGCGCGCGGTCGCCCGCCGGGGTGGCGTGGCCGACCTCGTCGGAGGGCGCGTCGGTGTGGACCCGCCGGTAGCCGCCGCGCAGATAGACCAGCGGCTCATGGTCAGCGTCGTGGAAGACCCGCAGGATCTTGCCGACAAACACCCGGTGATCGCCGGCGTCGAAGCTGTGATGAGCCTCGCACTCGAAATTGGCCATGCAGCCCGACAGTACCGGCACGCCGGTATCCCACAGCTGTGTCTCGAGACCTTCGAAGCGGTCGACGTGCTTGCGGGTGAACTGGCGGGCCACCGCCTCCTGGTCGGCGTGCAGCACATTGACCACGAACCGGCCGCTGGTCTGCAGGGCCGGCAGGCAGGAGGCGGTCAGGCCGATCGCCACCAGCGCCAGCGGCGGGTCCAGCGAGATGGAGGTGAAGCTGTTGGCGGTGAAGCCGACCGGCCGGTCGCCGTCGAGAGTCGTGACGACCGTCACCCCGGTGGTGAAACAACCGAAGGCGTCGCGCAGCGCGCGGGCGTCGCCAACCGGATCGCCGCCGGGGACAAAGGTATGTTGACCGCTCATGACCCCTATCTGGATCGAGGGGGCGCCGGGGGCAAGCGCTGTCAGGCGGTGCGGCCGTAGAAGTTCAGCCGGAACGGCCCCCACCAGAAGGTCTTGCCCAGCCCGCGGGCGGCCCTGTCCAGGGCGGCGGCGCGATCCTGACGTCGAAGCG
>JBIKTU010000454.1:0-2608 GCA_044347965.1 Caulobacter sp. | reverse complement strand
CGCCCGCTGTCAGCGGGCCACGGCGCGCCGGGTCCGCGGAGGTTTACCCCGTGCCGGTCGGCGCCGCCTGCGCGATTCGCGGCGGCTGGTCGACGGACGGCGACCCCGCCGGGCTGAACGTGCGGGTCGGGCCTTCGGCGACTGCGAGGATTGTTGGTGTTCTTCCGCCGCCTGAATACTCGCAGGCGTTTGATCGTGTGATGGCGGTCACCTTCGATGTCATCGAGACCCGGGACGGCTGGTTCCGCATCGCCAACGCCTACAGGGCCAACGACAACGCCGGCCGGCCTTCGACGCTGGCGTCCGGCTGGATCAGTGGCCGCCACGTCGGCTTCGAGCTTCAGACCGATGTGGCCTTCGCCGAGCCCGACCCGGGGTCGGCCGTCGTGGCCGCCGCCTGGATGGACAGCGACGGCGCTCTGCGGAGGTTCGAGTATCGTCAGCCGTCGGAGTGTCGCGGCGAGTGGGTGCGATTGAAGGTCACCGGCCATGACCGCGTCGAGCGCGAGGCCTGGGCGCGTGGCGTCTGCAACAGTCAGGAAACCACCTGCGACGGCGCGCGGGGCGACGATCTCGCGCCAGACGAGATCGAGACGCACTGAGCTGAAACGAAAGAGGGCGGCGTCCTTCCGAACACCGCCCCTTCGATTCGCGCCGCGGCGTTGATCCTAGTACCGGTAGTGGTCCGGCTTGAACGGGCCGGCTTCCGGCACGCCGATGTAGTCGGCCTGGTCCTTGCGCAGCACGGTCAGGTTGGCGCCCAGCTTGGCGAGGTGGAGCATGGCCACCTTCTCATCCAGGTGCTTGGGCAGGGTGTAGACCTGGTTCTGGTAGGCCTTGAGGTTGGTCCACAGCTCGATCTGGGCCAGCGTCTGGTTGGTGAAGCTGGCGCTCATCACGAAGCTCGGGTGGCCCGTGGCGTTGCCCAGGTTCACCAGACGGCCTTCCGACAGCAGGATGATCTTCTTGCCGTCCGGGAACTCGATGTGGTGGACCTGCGGCTTGATCTCGTCCCACTTGAAGTTCTTCAGGCCCGCGACCTGAATTTCGCTGTCGAAGTGGCCGATGTTGCAGACGATGGCGTTGTTCCGCATCGCCCGCATGTGGTCGACGGTGATGACGTCCTTGTTGCCGGTGGCGGTGACGAAGATGTCGGCCTTGCCGGCGACGTCGTCCAGGGTCTGGACCTCATAGCCTTCCATCGCCGCCTGCAGGGCGCAGATCGGGTCGATCTCGGTGACGATCACCCGGGCGCCGCCCTGGCGCAGCGAGGCGGCTGAGCCCTTGCCCACATCGCCGTAGCCGCAGACCACGGCGACCTTGCCCGAGAGCATGACGTCGGTGCCGCGACGGATGGCGTCGACCAGGCTCTCGCGGCAGCCGTAGAGGTTGTCGAACTTGGACTTGGTGACGCTGTCGTTGACGTTGATGGCCGGGAACGGCAGCTCGCCCTTGGCGGCCAGCTGGTAGAGGCGGTGCACGCCGGTGGTCGTCTCTTCCGACACGCCGGTGATCGAGTCGCGGATCGCCGAGTAGAAGCCCGGCTTGTCGCGCAGATAGGTCTTCATCACCGCATAGAGGGCTTCTTCCTCCTCGTTCTGCGGGTTGTCGAGCAGGGTCGGGTCCTGTTCGGCCTTCGGGCCCAGCACGCAGAGCAGGGTGGCGTCGCCGCCGTCATCGAGGATCAGGTTCGGATAGCCGCCGTCCGACCATTCGAAGATCTTGTGGGTGTACTGCCAGTACTCATAGAGGGTCTCGCCCTTGACGGCGAAGACCGGCACGCCGGTCGCGGCGATGCCGGCGGCCGCGTGGTCCTGGGTCGAGAAGATGTTGCAGCTGGCCCAGCGCACATCGGCGCCCAGCGCCGTCAGCGTCTCGATCAGGACGGCCGTCTGGATGGTCATGTGCAGGGAGCCGGCGATCCGGGCGCCCTTCAGCGGCTGATCCTTGCCGAACTCCTCGCGGACGGCCATCAGGCCAGGCATTTCGGTCTCGGCGATGGCGATTTCCTTGCGGCCGAAGTCGGCCAGGGAAAGGTCGCGCACGATGCTGTCGGTCACGCGGAAGACTCCTTTGTCGGTGTGAGCGCTCTATAGACGCCCGGGAGCCGTTCTTCAACAGGGATATAAAGATATCCTTATGTCAGGTCGCCCGCGCCCAGCAGACGGAAGCCGCGCCCGGCCTTGGTCAGCCCTGTCGGCGTCAGCCTTGCCACCGCCGACAGCCGCCCCGCCAGCGCTTCAAGGGCGGCGACGTCGCCCGCCTTCAGCTCCAGCTCCAGCTCGAGGAAGGCGTCGACGCGGTCCCCGGCCTCCACCCGCGCATCGTCGATGACCAGCTCGATCAGCGCCCCGTCCGCCTCGACCATGCGCAGCGTGCGGCGGCTGATCACCGTGAACAGCGGAACCAGCACCGCGCCGGCCGGCAGGGCGGCAGGCGTGGCTTCCAGAAGCGCCGGATCCGGCGCCGGCCCCGCCACCGGCCATTCCCACTCGTCCCGGCCGCCGTCCGCGCCGAGCGCCGACTTCAGCGTCTGGATCCGTTCGGCCCCGGTTCGACGCACGCGAAACCCGAAGCCGTTACGGCGCAGCCAGTGGTCGGCGGTGTC
>JBIKTU010000305.1:0-3510 GCA_044347965.1 Caulobacter sp. | reverse complement strand
CGTGCGGCTGACCGATCCGGACGGCTACAGCGTCGAGATCGTCGCCGGCCAGGCCTGGAGCGATCCGGCCGCCTTCACGCCCCGCCCGCCCTGGAACAGCGTCGATCACCGCGGCCGCCTGCGCGCCCTCAAACGCACCGGCCAGGGGCCCGCCCATGTCGCCCGGCTCGGCCATGCCGTTCTCGGCGTGTCCAACTTCCGCGCGTCCGAGGCCTGGTACAAGGACCGCTTCGGCTTCCTGACCTCCGACGAGATCGCCGTCGCGCCGGAATTCTCCATCGGCGCCTTCATGCGCTGCGACCGGGGCGATACGCCGACCGACCACCACACCCTCTTTCTGCTGCAGGGCCCCGCCGGACCGGGCTTCAATCACGCCGCCTTCGAGGTGCGAGATCTGGACGACCTGATGGCCGGTCACGACCACCTCAAGGCCGGCGCCCGCACTCCCGCCTGGGGCGTGGGCCGCCATATCCTCGGCAGCCAGGTGTTCGACTACTGGCGCGACCCCTGGGGCCACATCCTCGAACACTGGACCGACGGCGACCTGTTGACCGCCGCGGAGGCCGCCAACACCGCCACCCTCCAGGATCTGCTCGGCGTCCAGTGGGGCCCGCCGTCGCCGCCGGACTTCGGCTAGGAGCCAGCATCATGAAACTCGCCACCTTCACCACCGGCGGCGCTCCGGAAACGGGCGTCGTCGACGGCGACAGAATCATCCCTCTGACCCGTGCATCGCCCGGCCTGCCCGCCGACATGATCGGCCTGATCAACGCCTGGCCGGCGGTCGAGGCTGAAGTCCGCCGGCTTGCCGCCGCCGGCGCCGGCGCGCTGTCGCTCGACAGCGTCCGGCTGCTGGCCCCGGTGCCGCGTCCGGGGAAGATCTGGGCCATCGGCCTCAACTATGCCGACCACATCGCCGAGAGCGGCGTCGAGACCCCTGCCAACCAGGTCTGGTTCACCAAGGCCGTCACCGCCGTGACCGGACCGTTCGACCCCGTTCAGGTCCCGACCGCCTTCTGCGACTATGAGGTCGAGATGGTCGCGGTGATCGGCGCCGGCGGACGGAAGATCGCCCGCGGTGACGCCGCCGCCGCCGTCTTCGGCTGGTGCGTCGGCAACGACGTCACCGAACGCATGTGGCAGCACCGCACGCCGCAGTGGTCGCTCGGCAAGTCGTTCGACACCCACGCCCCGTTTGGCCCATGGATCACCACGGCCGACGAGATCGCCGACCCCCACGCCCTGGACCTGCGCTGCCTGGTCAATGGCGCGCCGCGGCAGAGTTCGAACACCCGGCATCTGGTGTTCGATATCTGGGCCCAGATCGAGCACCTCTCGACCGCCATGACGCTTGAGCCGGGTGACGTGATCTTCACCGGCACGCCGGGCGGTGTCGGCGCGGCGATGAATCCCCGCCGGTTCCTCCAGCCCGGCGACGTGATGCGTTGCGAGGTCGAAGGTCTCGGCGCGATCGAAGCCGTCTGCCAGGCGTGCTGATGCCCCGGGATTGCGACGTTCTGGTCGTCGGGCTCGGTCCGGTCGGCGCGATACTCTGCGCGCTGCTGGCCCGCGAGGGGGTCAGCGCCATCGCGGTGGAGAAGGAAACGGACATCTATCCGCTGCCGCGCGCCGCCCACTTCGACCACGAGATCATGCGGCTGTTCCAGAAGCTGGGGATCGCCGGTGAGATGCAGGCCGCGTCGCGGCCAGCGTCGGCCTATGAGTTCCGAAACGCCGCCGGCGCGGTCCTGATGCGCTACGATCCGGGCGCCGGGGGCAGCCCGTCCGGCTGGGCCGCTGGCTACATGTTTCATCAGCCGAGTCTTGAACTCGCCCTGCGACGGGTGGCGACGAATTCGCCGCAGATCGACGTCCGGCTCGGTCATACCCTGGTCGGGTTCGTCCAGGATGCTGAAGGGGTCACCGCCACTGTCGACGGTCCGGACGGCCCGGAGACGCTTCGCGCCGGATGGCTGGTCGGCTGCGACGGCGCCCGGAGTCCGGTCCGCGAGGTCCTGGGTGTCGGCCTGAGCGACTACGGCTTCGACGAGGCCTGGCTTGTTATCGACGCGACAGTCAGCGACCCTGCGCGTCTGCCCGAAGTCAATCTGCAGATCTGTGATCCGGCACGGCCCACCACCTGCCTCGCCATGAGCCAGGGCCGCCATCGATGGGAGTTCATGCTGCTGCCCGGCGAGCAGCCCGCGGACCTTCTCGACGACGGGGCCATCCGCGACCTTCTTCGGCCCTGGAACTGCGAGGACTGCGTCGAGATCGAACGCAAGGCGGTCTACCGCTTCCACGGCAGGGTCGCCGACCGCTGGCGTGACGGGCGGGTCCTGCTTGCCGGCGACGCCGCCCACCAGACGCCGCCGTTCGCCGGGCAGGGCATGTGCTCGGGCCTGCGCGACGTCGATAATCTGGCCTGGAAGCTGGCGGCCGTGATCCGGCGCGGCGCCCAGCCCGGGATTCTCGACAGCTACCAGACCGAGCGGGAGCCCCAGGTCCGCGCCGTCATCGAGCTGGCCATCGCCATGGGACGGGTGGTCTGCATCAGCGACCCGCAACAGGCCGCCATGCGCGACGCCGGCATGCTCGCCCAGCGCGCGACTGGGCAGGGACCGCCGCCCATCGCCCCGCTGCGGCTGGGTCCCGGACTCAGCCTGGATGGCGCTGGCGGCGAGTATTTCCCCCAGCCCTGGGCGGACGACCTGCGTCTCGACGACGTGCTGGGCGATGGGCCCTGGCTGATTACGCGGACGGCGGCGAACAGCGGCGACCTGGCGCCCTTCGCCAACAGCCTGGGACCCTGGTTCGAACGTACCGGCGCCGAGGCCGTGCTGGTTCGGCCCGATCGATACGTGTTCGGCGCGGGGTCGCCCGAAAGTCTGAAGGCCGCCTGGGCCATGGGCGTCGGCACGCCGATCCAGCCGCGACCCTAGACGCCGGAAGCGGCCTTCCCGCTGCATCGCAGCAAAGACCTTGGCGGTCCCTCTGACTCCTGTGCTAGAAAGCGCGCCACAAAGTTTGACGGCGCGGACCTCCCCGGGATCAACCGCGCCGACGTCTAAGGGCGAGACTTCATGGCGGATATCAAGACGGTCGGCGTCATCGGCGCGGGCCAGATGGGGTCGGGCATCGCGCATGTCTGTGCGCTGGCCGGCTATGACGTGTTCCTGCACGACCTCAGCCAGGAGAAGATCGACGCCGGCGTGGCGACCATCGAGCACAACCTGGCGCGCCAGGTCGGCCGGGGCCTGATCGATGATGCGGCCATGAAGGCGACGCTTGGACGCATCCGGCCGGCCGCCGACCTGGCCCTGATCGGCCAGACCGACCTGGCGATCGAGGCGGCCACCGAGAACGAAGAGACCAAGAAGTCGATCTTCCGCGCGCTGCAGCCGCATCTGAAGGCCGAGACGCTGCTGGCCTCCAACACCTCCTCGATCTCGATCACCCGCCTGGCCTCGACCACCGACCGGCCCGAGCGGTTCATCGGCCTGCACTTCA
>JBIKTU010000304.1:0-3512 GCA_044347965.1 Caulobacter sp. | reverse complement strand
CGTCCGAGGTGTTGGGGTTGGGCATCCGCCATTCGCCGCGCCAGGTGAAGTCCATCACCGCGCAGAGACGCGTCTGGCCGGCGGCGTCGGCGCCGAAGGCATGGACCCGCAGAGCGCGGTTGTGGGCGATCGGGCTGATGGCCAGCCAGCCGCTGGTCGCGCCGGGGCAGAAGGCCTGGACCATCACCCTGCCCTCGGCCTTCGCGGGGTCGATGGCGTAGAGGGTCCCGGTTCCGGCGTCCTCGCCCATCAGGCCGTCGAGCCTGCGGATCGTGTCGCTGTCGCGCAGCGGCTCGGGGATGACCCCGACCGGCACGGCCGTGGCCCGCACCGCCAGCACCCGCTGCCGCAGCAGGGTCCTGGTGAAGACGAAGGTCAGGCCCGCGCCGGTCAGCCGGCGGGCCTCGGGCGAGGCGGAATCATAGGTGACCATCCGCTTGGTGGCGGCCGTCGACGGCGCGGCGGCCACCAGGACGGCCATGCCGGCCAGAGCGGGCGCAAGACGGCGGAAGGTAGGCGTCATCACTCTCAGCCTGCCCGTCTAGCGTTTCGAGCCGGACTTGCCGCGCAGGTCGGCCAGGTCGCCTTCGAAGCCGGACAGTTTCCAGACCCCGTCCCGCCGCGCGAACACCAGCAGGCAGGGGCCGTCCTTCTTCCTTGTAGCGCAGACCGATCCGTCGTCGCGGTAGCGGAGCGCGCTGCCGATGGCGATGCGGTTCGGCAAAGGCTGGTCGGGGGTGTAGCCATAGTAGCTGGCCGCGGCCCGGAAAGCCTCCGGCCGCAGGAAGGCCTCGACCGCCACATCGGCCAACCCCGGCGCGAGGATCGCGGCCAGGGCCCGGGCGCCGTCGTCCATTTCCCGGCGGCCGACCTCGCGCATGACGCGGGATTCCAGATTGTTCTTCAGCGCCCGCCTGTCGACATGGCGGTCGAAGGCGACGCGGTCGTTGTCGCGGATGGCGACCAGCAGGGCGTGGACGTCCCCGGCCGCGTCATAGCGCGCGGTGGTGGCGCAGCCGGCCAGCGTCAGGGCCAGTGTGGCCAGCAGGGTGATCGTGCGGATCATGTCGGCCTCCTTCGCGTCCGCTCGGGGCGGAAATTGGGCGCCGTCAGCTGCAGCGCCGGTCGCCGGCCGGCGACGGCCCGAACCGGACCCGGACCTCGACGGTGCGGGAATCTTCATCGGCGGGATAGATGACCCCGTGCGCCCAGGCGCGGGCGGCCTTGCCATAGCCCTGCCCCGGGGCGTCCTCGAACAGCACCACGCAGCGCTTCAGCGACCCGCCGCCGGGGCGGCAGGACAGAACCACGCCGCTTTCGTCGGGGCCGAGCGACACCTTCTGCAGCCGGCCGATGGCCCCGGGCCGCAAGGCCAGACGCGTGCCCTGGGTGGTGACGGTCACCTGGCGTTCGGTCGCGCAGGACACCGCCAGTGCGACCTTCTCGGCAGCCGTTGTGCAGGCGCCGGCCAGAAGGGTGGCCGCGACGGCGAGGATGGAACGGATCGACACGGAGCCCTCCATGACCGTGACGAGGGCCGACGAGGCCCCGAAGGCGCGCAGGATCGCCGGTTCCGCCGTCCGGCTCAAGGGACTCCCTTCTCGGGACGGGGCGGAAACGCTAGAGCAGCCGAATGACCCTGACCCCCCAGCAGCCCCACGGAGCCCTGCGCAGCTATGGCCGCGTCAAGGCGCGCGTCCTCAAGGCGCGTCAGGCGGCGCTGCTCGACACCGTGGCGCCGGGGGTCGATATCCCCGAGGGCCCGTTCGACCCGCGCGCCCTGAGGCCGGACGCCCAGGAGATCTGGCTGGAGATCGGCTTTGGCGGCGGCGAGCACATGGCCGGGCAGGCGGGCCGTGACCCGGACCTGCTGATCATCGGCGTCGAACCCTTCCTCAACGGCGTGGCCAGTGCGTTGCGTCATGTGCAGGAGGGCGGCCTGACCAACGTGAAGGTCCATCAGGGCGATGCGCGGGAGGTGGCCGGCCGGCTGCCGGACGGCTGCCTGGACCGGATCTTCATCCTGTTTCCCGACCCCTGGCCCAAGTCCCGCCACCACAAGCGGCGGATCATCCAGAGCGAGTTCCTGATCGAGCTGCACCGGCTGCTCAAGCCCGGCGGCCGTCTGCGCTTCGCCACGGACTGGGCGGCCTACGCCGACTGGACGCAGGAGCGCATGAAGGCCAGCGGCCTGTTCACCGGCCCCCTCGGCGACACCGCCGTCCCGCCCGCCGACCACCTGACCACCCGCTACGAAGAGAAGAAGCTGGGCGACTGCGCGCCGGTGTTCCTGGATTTCGTGCGCACATAAATCTCCGCCCATCCCGGCGAATGCCGGGACCCAGATTCAAGCTCCGCTCCCAGGATCCTGACAGAAGTCCGGTGCTCGCAACTGGGTCCCGGCATTCGCCGGGATGAGCGGTTTGGAAGGACCCTCTGGCAATTGATCGCGACGCACCCGATCTGTCCGACCTTGATCAAACCCCTGGGGCATTTCCGATGAGCTTTTCCGTCCACGCCGCGTCCGCGCCGGTCTTCGTGCGCGCGCTGAACAACACCGCCGCCATCATCGACAAGGCGCTGGCCGCCGGTCTGTCGGAGACGGCGATCCTCGAGGCGCGGCTCGCGCCGGACATGCTTCCCTTCCCGCGCCAGATCCAGATGGCCTCCGACGCGGCCAAGGGCGCCGTCGCCCGGCTGGCCGGGGTCGAGGTTCCGGCCATGCCCGACACCGAGACGACCCTGGCCGAACTGAAGGCCCGCATCGCCGCGACCATCGCCTTCATCGAGAGCGTCGACGCCGCCGCCTTCGACGGGGCGGAGGACCGCGAGGTGGTGCTGAAGTTCCCGGGCATGGAGCTGAAGTTCACCGGCGCCGACTTCCTGACCGGCTTCGCCCTGCCCAACTTCTTCTTCCACGTCACCACCGCCTACGCCCTGTTGCGGTCGGTCGGCGCGCCGATCGGCAAGATGGACTTCCTGGGCGGCGTCCCGACGAAGGCCTAGGCGCAGACAGGCGCGGTTCGGGGGGCTGACAAGCTGTCCGGGCCGCGCTATACACCGGGCAACATCGTTTGATCGCGCTGGATAGCGCAGTCGAGCGGCGGTCTTCGGGCCGCCGCTTTTTGTTTGGGTTCTGAACGGATGCGCGCACGCACGGCGGAAGACGCCACGCTGCTCGAACTGCTCGATCCGGTCGCGGAGGCGGCGGGGTACGAGATCGTCCGCCTTCGTCTGATGGCCGGCAAGGAAAGCCGCCGGCTGCAGATCATGGCGGAGACGCCCGAAGGGGACATGACCGTCGAGGGCTGCGCCCTGCTGTCGCGCGCCGTGTCCGAGGTGATGGACGCCGCCGACCCGATCACCGGCGAATACACGCTGGAGGTCTCCAGCCCCGGTATCGACCGGCCGCTGACCCGGCTGAAGGATTTCGAGGTCTGGGAGGGCTTCGAGGCCCGCCTCGAGCTCGACCGTCTGGCCGAGAACCGCAAGCGCTTCCGCGGCGAGCTCGC
>JBIKTU010000303.1:0-3520 GCA_044347965.1 Caulobacter sp. | reverse complement strand
CGTCTGGCGCGCCGAGCACCAGTACGGAACGCGCAAGGTGCTGCGCGGCATCGACCTGGCCCTGCGGCCCGGCGAGATCTACGCCTTGCTGGGCCCCAATGGCGCCGGCAAGTCGACCCTGGTGGGTGCCATCTGCGGACGCCTGAAGCTGTCGGGCGGCGAGGTCGCGATCGATGGCAAGAACCCGTTCACCACCGCCTCGGCGCGGGCCATGCTCGGGCTGGTGCCGCAGGAGATCGCTCTGTACGGCCACCTGACCGTTCGCGAGAACCTGGAGACCTTCGGCCGCCTGGCCGGGGTCAAGGGCAAGGCCCTGCGCGAGGCGGTGCAGCGGGCGCTGCTGCTCACCCGGACCGTTGATCGCGAGCATGTGCCGGTGAAGCACCTGTCGGGCGGCTACAGGCGCCGGGTGAATATCGGCGCGGCCATCATGCACCGCCCGGCGCTGCTGATTCTCGACGAACCGACGGTCGGTGTCGATCAGGACGCCAGGGAAGCCCTCGACGCGGTGATCCGGAACCTGCGCGACACCGGAGTCTCGGTGTTGATCGTCACCCATGACCTGGAACAGGCCGGGGGACTGGCCGACCGCGTCGGCTTCCTGCGCGAAGGCCGCAAGATCATGGAAGGCGCTCCGCGGGCGCTGATCGAACAGGCCTTCGGCCAGGAGATGGAGATTCTGGTTCACCTGACCCTCGAGCCGGACAGCGCCGGCGAGATCCTGATGGCCGGCGAGGGGCTGGAGCGGCAGGGGCGGACCAGTCTCTGGAGCAAGCTGGACCCGGGCGGCTATGCGGCGGCCGGGCGGCTCGACGCGCGGCTGCGCAAGGCCGGGCTGGAACCGCGCGAGATCAGGGTGCGGCAGCCTTCGCTGCAGAACCTGTTCGCCCTGGTCGCCGACTGGAGCCGGGCCGCATGACCTTCGCGATGTTCCGCGTCATGGCCCTGGAGCTGTGGCGCGACCGCGGCGCGCTGGTGATGACCTTCCTGCTGCCGCCGCTGGTGTTCCTGATCTTCTCGGCCGTCTTCTCCGGCGCGACCGGCGAGGACATCAAGCTGAAGCTGGCGGTGGCCGACGAGGCCCGCACCGTCGACTCGCGTCGCCTGCTGTCGGCGGTCGTCGCCGACCCCGACCTGCGCGCCGACGATGTCGCCTCGGGCGAGGAGGTTCGCCGTCTGGTCCGCTCCGGTCGCGCCGACGCCGGGCTGATCATCCGCGCCGACCCCGGGCTGGACACCCGGCCTGTGCTGATCGTCTCCGATCCCAGCCGCGCCGTCGCCGCGCCGCTGACCATGGCCCGGTTGCAGCAGGCCATGGGCCGCGTGATGCCGGACGTTCTGCTGGCCCGCACCCTGGCCGAGACGGCGCCCACCTTCGGCGGCCTGACCCCCCGACAGCAGGCCAATGCGGCCGGGACCCTGGACGCGCTGGCCAAGGCCCCGCCCGCCGGCGAGCCGGAGACCGGCCTGTTCGCCCGCGAGGATATCTCCGGCGTCAGAAAAGGCGGCGGCACGATCGCCTACTACGCCGGCGCGGTGACCATCCTGTTCGCGCTGTTTTCGGCCATGCACGGGGCGCTCAGCCTGATCGACGAGCGGCGCTCGGGCGTCGCCGACCGCCTGCTGGCCGGCGCCGCCGGCATGGGCCCCGTCATCAACGGCAAGTTCCTTTTCCTGCTGGGCCAGAGCCTGCTGCAGGCGACGGCGATCTTCGCCACCGCGCAGATCGTCTACCAGGTGCCCGTCCTGTCACACCTGCCGATGTGGCTGGCCACCACCCTGCTTGTGTCGGCCTGCGCGGCCGGTCTGGCCATGGCCATCGTCACCTTCTGCAAGACCCGCGATCAGGCGCAGATGCTGTCGACCTTCGTGATCCTCATCCTGGCGGCGGTGGGGGGCAGCATGGTGCCGCGCTTCCTGATGCCGCCCTGGTTGCAGACTCTCGGCTGGGGCACGCCGCACGCCTGGGCGATCGAGGCCTACCAGGCCATCCTGTGGCGCGACGGAGGCATCGGATCGGTCTATATCGGCTGGATCGTGCTGGGCGGCATCGGCGCCGTCGGACTTCTCCTCGCCCACCTGGCGGCGAGGCGGATACGCTAGAAGGTCGTTATGCTGGACGTCGTGATCTTCGCAGGGCTGGTGCTGGCCGCGTTCGCCTTCATGGAAGGCTTCGCCTGGTTCACCCACCGCTATGTCATGCACGGCTTCATGTGGGTCTGGCACAAGAGCCACCACGAGCCGCGCGAGGGCGCCTTCGAGCTCAACGACCTGTTCGCGGTGGTCTTCGCGACGCCGGCCATCGTCGCCATCTGGCTGGGCGTGAACACCGACATGACCTGGCTGCTGCCCGTCGGCATCGGCATCACCGCCTATGGCGCGGTCTACTTCCTGTTCCACGACGGGCTGGTGCATCGCCGCTGGCCCATGCCCAAGGCCAGGTCCGCCTACTGGAAGCGGCTGATCCAGGCCCACCGCTTCCACCATGCCGTCAACACCAAGGACGGCTGCGTCTCCTACGGCTTCCTGATCGCCCCGCCGGTGCGCAAGCTGAAGGAACAGCTGAAGTCGATGGGCGTGGAGGCGGAGTAGGGCCTCGGGGACACCTTAAACTGTCCCCGATCCTTCAAGCACCTCGCCCAGCGTCCGGCGCGAGATCGCGGCCAGCACCGGGTTGCGCTCACGGTAGTAGGGCAGGGCGATCGCGGCGCCGTACAGCGCCCACCCTCGCGCCCGTCGCCAGGCCTGCTGTTCCATGTCGGTCGCTTCGACAAAGGCATCGCGGGCGCCGCCTTCAAACACCGTCCAGGCCGCCATCAGGTCGACCGCCGGATCGCCGACGCCGAGCGAGCCGAAGTCGAGGACACCGGCCAGCGTCCCGTTCCGCACGAGCAGGTTGCCGGGATGCAGGTCGCCGTGCACCCAGAGGCCCGGCGGGTCCTCGGCGCCAGCCTCCAGCGCATCATTCCAGATCCGCGCCGCGAGGGCCGTGTCGATATCGGCTTCCAACTGCGCCAGGGATTCGCGGACCCGGCGGTCGAGCTGGCGCAGGGCGACGCCCCGGTAGTTGTTCGCCTCGCCTGCCGCCGGCCCGCCGAGCGTATCGACACCGCGCATCCTGGCCAGGAACCCGGCCAGCGATCGGGCCGAAGCGGCGTCATTGGTGACCGGATCGGCGAGGGCGTCGCGACCCTTCAGCCACCGGTAGACACCCCATGTCCACGGATAGCCGGATGCCGGCTCGCCCAGCCCCATGGGCTCCGGATGATCAAGCGGCAAACGCCCCGAGAACCTCGGCAGCCAGCGCTGCTCCTTGGCGACCATCCCGGCGGCCCAGTCCACGCGCGGGAGGCGCACAACGAGCTCCTCGCCCAGCCGGAACAGGGCGTTGTCCGCCCCCGACGATGCCACAGATCGCAACGGCAGATCGGCCCATTCGGGAAACTGTCCGGCGATCAGCCGGGAGACCAGGGCGACGTCGATCGAAACGCCCGGCCCGCCCATCGTCAGATCTTCGACC
>JBIKTU010000302.1:0-3521 GCA_044347965.1 Caulobacter sp. | reverse complement strand
CACGACATAGGTCTCGTGCACCTGCGCCCGGGCGGCGCCGAGCGGGAAGTCGACGGGGTCGATGACGCGGCCGTCGGCCATCGGCGGCGGCGGGGCGTCGAAGGCGGCGCTGACGGCCTCCGCCAGCCCGGGGCCGGCCATGGCGAACCCCGGCTCGACGCGGGCCGAGACCGCGTTCATCCCCGGCAGCTGTTGCGGTGAGGACGGCTGCCAGCCGCCCGACTGCCAGGCGGAAAAGCCGGCGGCGGACGGTCCGGGCGCGTAGGTCTGCGGCCGGAAGCCCGCCAGCGCCGCCCCGGCCGCCGTGGTCGAGGCCCTGTGCCCGGCCCCGGCGAGCGAGTGACGCAGGCCGCCGACGATCAGGCCGCGTACCAGCGCCGGATCACGGAACCGCACCTCGGCCTTGGCCGGGTGGACGTTGACGTCGACGTAGGCGGTGTCGAGCTCGATATAGAGAGCCGCCGTCGGGTGGCGGTCGCGGGCCAGGTAGTCGGCATAGGCGGCGCGCAGGGCCCCCTGCAGCAGCCGGTCGCGCACCGGGCGGCCGTTGACGAACAGGTACTGATGGGCGGCGTTGCCGCGGTTGTAGGTCGGCAGGCCCGCGAAGCCGGTCAGACGAACGCCGTCCCGCTCGTGGTCGATCTCGAGGGCATTGTCCTGGAACTCGCGGCCAAGCACGGCGGCCAGGCGGGCCAGGCGTCCCTCCGCTCCCGGATGTTCGGCCGACAGCCGCAGCACGCGGCGGCCATCGAGGTCGAGGGTGAAGGCCACCGCCTCGTGCGCCATGGCCTGTCGCTTGAGTTCCTCGGCGATGGCCATCTGCTCGGACCGGGCCGACTTCATGAACTTCAGCCGCGCCGGGGTGGCGTAGAACAGGTCGCGGACCTCGACCCGGGCGCCGTGCGGGCCGGCGAAGGGGGCTGGGCCGACCGGGCCGACCGCCCCGCCCTCCACAAGGATGGCGTGGGCTGCGCCGCCGCCGCGCGGGCGGCTGGCGATCGACAGCCGCGCCACCGAACCGATCGACGGCAGCGCCTCGCCGCGAAAGCCCATGGTGTGGATGTTGAGCAGATCCCAGCTTCCGTCCGGCAGCGGGGCCAGCTTGGACGTCGCGTGGCGCTCCACGGCCAGGGCCAGTTCGTCGGCGTCCATGCCGCTGCCGTCATCGCTGATCAGGATGCGGGTCAGGCCGCCGTTGTCGGCCTCGACCTCGATACGGGCGGCGCCGGCGTCCAGCGCGTTCTCGACCAGCTCCTTGATCGCGCTGGCCGGCCGCTCGACCACCTCGCCGGCGGCAATGCGGTTGACGGTCTCCGGAGGCAGGCGGCGGATGGGCATGGGGGGGAGCTTAGGACGATTCAATCCCAAACACCCGCTCATCCCGGCGAATGCCGGGACCCAGATTCAGCTTGGGATTCCAGGATCCCGGCCGAAGGCCGGCGCTCGCAACTGGGTCCCGGCATTCGCCGGGATGAGCGGGGTCAATTACAGCCCCGGCAGCTTGACCCAGCTGCCCTTGTCGCGGGCGATGATCACGGTCTTGCCGCCGGTCAGGCCCTTGAGGCGGGCTTCTTCGGCGGCGGCGTCGACCAGAACCGGCGGCGAGGCGCCGTCCGCTGTCGGGGCCGGCGCGGCGGGCGCGTCCTTGCGCCAGAACATCACGCGGTCGGCGAAGGACTTGTCCTTGTGGGCAAGGTCGCCGAACTCGTCGTCGACGACGTAGCGAATCAGCGGGTCGGACCGGTCGGCGCCCGAGCGGGCGACCAGCAGGCGTTCGCCGTCCGAACGCTGGGCGCTGGCGGCCTGGCCGGCCAGCGCGGCGCGGGCGGCGCTTTCCGGCTGCAGTTCCTGCGGACGGGGCTCGCCCGGCGCCGGCGGACGCAGCGCATACTCCGGCGGAACCACCAGCGGAGCCTTGGTGACCACGCGGAACTCGTCCGGCGTCACCTTGGTCATACCCATGGCCTGGCTGGCCGACTGGCATCCGCCAAGTCCGGTCGCCGCCGTCAACGCAACCACGCACATAACGCGGGTAGAGATCATCGAGCCTAGCTCCTAAAGGCCGCCCCGGCCTCAGTCAGACGAGGTGGATACGCCAAAAGTTAGGCGGGCGGCAACTTCGTTTACGGCTTCACGTCGCGGCGGAGGCTGTCGAGCAGGAGCAGCACCACGCCGATGGTGATGGCGCTGTCGGCGATATTGAACACCCAGGGGAAATACAGCGCCTGCAGGTCGAGGAAATCGGCCACCGCCCCCAGCCGCACCCTGTCGATCAGGTTGCCGATCGCCCCGCCCATGATCAGGCCGATCGCCGCGCCCAGCAGCGGCCGGTCGATCCGCCGAGCCCAAACGCCCAGCGCCACGGCGACGCACAGCGAGAAGGCGACCAGCACCCAGCGGACCCAGTCGGCCTCGCCCCGGAACAGCCCGAAACTGACCCCCTGGTTCCAGACCATGGAGAGGTTCAGCGGCCCGAACACGGGGATGCTGCAGGGCGTGTAGTAGGCCGGCGTCGCCACGAAGGGCTGACAGGCGGCCGGAAACACGCTGCCCAGAATCCAGAACTTGGAAATCTGGTCGGCGACGATCACCGCCAGCGCGAGGGTGAAGGCCTTGGGGCCCTGCAGCACGACCGGCGCGGCCGCGGCGGGCGCCGCCGGTTCCGGCGTGTGGGACGCTTGCGAGACTTGCGGGTCTTCAGAACTCAATCTCTGGCCCTCCGGCCCCGCGAGGGGGTCGACGTTGGAACCCGGCCTGCGCCGGGACCCCGGTGAAATATCAGGCGGCGCGGGTCTTGTCCCAGGCCTCGACGGCGTCCTCGCAGCGCAGGCAGAGCCTGGTGGCCGCCTTCACCTCCGGCAGGATTCGCCAGCAGCGGTCGCACTTGTCGCCCGAGGCCCGGAACGGACGCACGGCCAGCTCACCGGCCGACGCCATCTCGACGTCGCTGGTGCGGAAGATCTCCGCCGCCGACAGACCGTCGAACAGGGCGGCCAGCTCCGGCGTCAGCTCCACGCGCGGGGCGGCCTCGAGCGCGGCGCCGATGCGCTTCTCGCGGCGTTCGACTTCCAGCGAGGCGGTCACAGCCGAGACCACGACATCGAGCGCCGTCCAGCGGTCGAACTCCGCGTCGTTGCGCCAGTCCGCCGGCGTCTGCGGGAACACCCGCAGGCAGTTGGAGCCGGCGTCGGGGAAGCGCTGGGCCCAAGCCTCTTCCATGGTGAAGCTGAGCAGCGGGCCGAGCCAGATGGTCAGGCGCTCGAAGATGGCGTCCAGCACCGTGCGGTAGGCCCGGCGCTTCAGCGAGTCGGGCCGGTCGCAGTAGAGGCTGTCCTTGCGGATATCGAAGAAGAACACCGACAGGTCGCTCTGGCAGAAGTCGAGCAGCGGCCGTACCACCTCGTTGAAGCGGTAGTTCTCATAGGCCGTGCGCACCTGGCCATCCAGCTGCCACAGGCGGTGCAGGATGTACTGCTCCAGCGGCGGCATGTCGGCCGGCGCGACGCGCTCGGCCTCGGTGA
>JBIKTU010000301.1:0-3523 GCA_044347965.1 Caulobacter sp. | reverse complement strand
GACCCAATAGCGCGATGAATATCCACGAACATCAGGCCAAGGCCGTTCTGGCCGAATTCGGCGTCCCCGTTCCGCGCGGCTTCGCCGCCTTCACCCCCGAAGAAGCCCAGAAGGCCGCCGAGACGCTCGGCACCCCGGTCTTCGTCGTGAAGAGCCAGATTCACGCCGGCGGCCGCGGCAAGGGCCGCTTCGAGGGCCTCGGCCCCGATGCCAAGGGCGGCGTGCGCGTCGTCAAGTCGGTCGCGGAAGTCCGCAGCAACGCCGAGGAGATGCTCGGCCGCGTGCTGGTGACCCATCAGACGGGCCCCAAGGGCAAGCAGGTCAACCGCCTCTACATCGAGGAAGGCGCGGCCATCGCCAAGGAATTCTACCTGTCGCTGCTGGTCGACCGGCAGACGAGCATGGTCTCGGTCGTCGCCTCGACCGAGGGCGGCATGGATATCGAGGAGGTCGCCCACGACACTCCGGAAAAGATCCAAACCTTCTCCATCGACCCCGCCACGGGCGTGTGGCCGACCCACCAGCGCGCGCTGGCCAAGGCGCTCGGCCTGACCGGCGGCCTGGCCAAGGAAGCGGCCTCGCTGCTGACCCAGCTCTACACGGCGTTCCTGGCCAAGGACATGGCGATGCTGGAGGTGAATCCTCTCATCGTCACCGCCGACGACCACCTGCGCGTCCTCGACGCCAAGGTCTCGTTCGATGGCAACAGCCTGTATCGCCACCCGGACATCAAGGCGCTGCGCGACGAGACCGAGGAAGACTCCAAGGAAATCGAAGCCAGCAAGCATGACCTCGCCTACATCGCCCTCGACGGCGAGATCGGCTGCATGGTCAACGGCGCGGGCCTGGCCATGGCGACCATGGACATCATCAAGCTTTACGGCGCCGAGCCGGCCAACTTCCTGGATGTCGGCGGCGGCGCCAGCAAGGAGAAGGTCATCGCGGCCTTCAAGATCATCACCGCCGACCCCGCGGTGAAGGGCATCCTGGTCAATATCTTCGGCGGCATCATGCGCTGCGACATCATCGCCGAGGGCGTGGTGGCCGCTGTGAAGGAAGTCGGGCTGAAGGTGCCGCTGGTCGTTCGTCTCGAAGGCACCAACGTCGAGCTGGGCAAGAAAATCATCAACGAAAGCGGCCTGAACGTCATCGCCGCCAACGATCTGTCGGACGGCGCGGAGAAGATCGTCGCCGCCGTGCGAGGCGCCAAGTAATGTCCATCCTCATCGGCTCACACACCAAGGTCATCTGCCAGGGCATCACCGGCGCCCAGGGGACCTTCCACTCCGAACAGGCCGTCGCCTACGGCACGAAGATGGTCGGCGGCGTCACGCCCGGCAAAGGCGGCACGACCCACATCGGCCTGCCGATGTTCGACACCGTCGGCGAGGCCAGGTCGGCCACCGGCGCCGACGCCTCGGTGATCTACGTTCCCCCGCCCTTCGCGGCCGACGCCATCCTGGAAGCCATCGACGCGGAGATCGGCCTGATCGTCTGCATCACCGAAGGCATCCCGGTGCTGGACATGGTCAAGGTCAAGAAGGCCCTGGCCGGTTCGAAGTCGCGCCTGATCGGTCCGAACTGCCCGGGCGTCCTGACGCCGGGCGAGTGCAAGATCGGCATCATGCCGGGCTCGATCTTCTCCAAGGGCTCGGTGGGCGTCGTGTCGCGCTCGGGCACCCTGACCTATGAGGCGGTGTTCCAGACCACCAACGCGGGCCTCGGCCAGACCACGGCCGTCGGCATCGGCGGCGACCCGGTCAAGGGCACCGAGTTCATCGACGTGCTCGAGCTCTTCCTCGCCGACGAAGCCACCCAGTCCATCGTCATGATCGGCGAGATCGGCGGCGCGGCGGAAGAAGACGCGGCCCAGTTCCTGATCGACGAAGCGAAGCGTGGCCGCAAGAAGCCGATGGTCGGCTTCATCGCCGGCCGCACCGCCCCTCCGGGCCGTCACATGGGCCATGCCGGCGCCATCGTGTCGGGCGGCAAGGGCGGCGCCGAGGACAAGATCGCGGCGATGGAGGCGGCGGGCATCCGCGTATCGTCCTCGCCCGCGCGCCTCGGCGAGACCCTGCTCGAAGTGCTCAAGGGCTGACGAATCGAGGTGTCCCCTGCGGACGCGTTCGGCGGAATACAGGGGAAGGGGGCTGGTCGTGAGACCGGCCCCCTTCGTCCGTTCCGGATCGCGGATCGCTCCTTATCGTGAGCAAAGCCGCCCTGACGGCCGCCCTGCACCGAAAAAACTTACCGCTCGGGATTTTGGCAGGTCCCTGCGGAGTTAACAGAGACTATATACCCCCGCAGATAAACAGCCCTGACCCCGGGGCTGAAGGCGCGAGACCGATGGCGGACGACGCAGGCATCATCAATCAGGTTCTGACCGAAACTTCATTCCTCTACGGCGCCAACGCCGCGTTCGTTGAGGATCTCTACGCACGCTGGTCGAAGGATCCGGGTTCGGTCGACGCCTCCTGGGCCGGTTTCTTCGCCACGCTGCACGACCGCGCCGAGGAAGTGCAGAAGGCGGCCGAAAAGCCGTCCTGGACGCCGCGCCAGGCGCCCTCCGCCCGCCCGGACTGGCTGTCGGCCATCGACGGCCTCTGGCCCGCGGTCGAGGCCAAGCTCGGCAAGGCGATCGAGGCCAAGAAGCCGGCGGCCGCCCCCGCCGACGTCCGCGCCGCGACCCTCGACTCCCTGCGCGCCATCATGATGATCCGGGCCTTCCGGATGCGCGGACACCTTCAGGCCAGTCTCGACCCGCTCGGCATGGCCACCACGCCCGGCGACGCCAGCGAGCTGGACCCGGCGACCTACGGCTTCACCGAAGCCGACTACGACCGCCCGATCTTCCTGGACTTCGTGCTGGGGCTGGAGACCTCCACCCTGCGCGAGATCCTCGCGATCCTGCGCCGCACCTACTGCGGCACGGTCGGCGTGCAGTACATGCACATCTCCGATCCGAAGGAGAAGTCCTGGCTGCAGGAGCGGATCGAGGGCCGCGACAAGGAAATCACCTTCTCCAAGCCGGGCAAGGTCGCCATCCTCAAGAAGCTGATCGAGGCCGAGGGTTTCGAGCGCTTCCTGCACCGCCGCTTCCCGGGCACCAAGCGCTTCGGGCTGGATGGCGGCGAGGCCGCGATCCCCGCGCTGGAGCAGATCATCAAGCGCGGCGGCGCCCTGGGCGTGAAGGACATCGTGCTGGGCATGCCCCACCGCGGCCGCCTGAACGTGCTGGCCGCCGTGATGGGCAAGCCCTACCACGTGATCTTCCACGAGTTTCAGGGTGGCTCGACCCTGCCTTCGGACATCGAGGGCTCGGGCGATGTGAAGTACCACATGGGCGCCTCGTCGGACCGTTCGTTCGACGACAACAGCGTGCACCTGTCGCTGACCGCAAATCCCTCCCACCTGGAGATCGTCAACCCGGTCGTGCTGGGCAAGGCGCGGGCGAAGCAGGCCTTTACCCTGCGCGAGACGCCGGACGCCGGCCGGGGCCACGTGCTGCCGCTGCTGCTGCACG
>JBIKTU010000300.1:0-3543 GCA_044347965.1 Caulobacter sp. | reverse complement strand
CTGCTCCGCATTCACGAACCCGGGACCGAGGTCACCCTTCGCATCAAGATGCGCGGCGGCGAGACCTGCCTGTGGCGCGGCGTCTGGCTGGAAGAGGGCGTACGGGCGTCCGGCGTCGTGGCTCCCGAAACCCGGTTCGCCGCCTCCGAGATCGACCAGCTGACCGGTCTTCTGGATCGCAGGAGCTTCGTGGTCAGGGCGCGGGAGCGGCTGGCCGAGCCGCTGCGCCAGACCCTGGTGGTGGCTGACCTGGACCGCCTGCGCCGCCTGAACGAGGCCCTGGGCCATGAGCGCGCCGATCTGGTGCTGGCGGCGCTCGGCTCGCGCCTGGCGGCGGCCTTCGGCGGCGACGCCCTGCTGGCCCGGGTCGGCGAGGACGAGTTCGCCGTCATGGTGTCCGGCGACCCCGATCCGGTCGAACGCCTGCGCCGGGCGCTGGAGCAGCCGCTCCGCGTGGCCGGCTTCGACATCCTGCCGACCCTGGCCATCGGCGCCGTGGAAGCCGACGGCGGCCAGGACGCCCCCGAGGCCGCCGAACTGCTGCGCCGCGCCGAGCTGGCCGTCGAGGCGGCCAAGGCCGGCGGCCTGGGCGGCGGCGCCGCCTATGGCCGGTCCATGGAGAGCGACGGCCTCTCGCAACTGGCCCTGGAGGCCGACCTGCGCGGGGCGGTGGGACGCGGCGAGATGACGCCCTTCTACCAGCCGATCGTCAGACTGGCCGATGGCAAGCTGACCGGCTTCGAGGCCCTGTGCCGCTGGCGTCACCCCCGCCGCGGCATCATCCCGCCCGACGAGTTCCTGCCGCTGGCCGTGGAGCTGGGGCTGATGGACGAGATCGGCGCCCACATGATCCGCACCTCGGCCCGCCAGCTGGCGGCCTGGCGGACCAGCCACGCGGCGGTCGGCGACCTGACCGTCAGCGTCAACCTGTCGACCGGCGAGATCCACCGGCCGGGCCTGATCGACGACGTCACCGGCCTGATCGCCAAGCACCGGCTGCCGCACGGCTCGCTGAAGCTGGAGATCACCGAGAGCGACATCATGCGCGACCCGGAAGGCGCGGCCACCGTGCTGCGCGCGCTGCGGGCCGGCGGGGCGGGCCTGGCGCTGGACGACTTCGGCACCGGCTTCTCCTCGCTCAGCTACCTGACCCGCCTGCCGTTCGACACCCTGAAGATCGACCGCTACTTCGTGCGGACGATGAGCACCAACGAGGGCTCGGTGAAAATCGTCAGCTCGGTGGTCAAGCTGGGCCAGGATCTCAACCTCGAGGTTGTCGCCGAGGGGGTCGAGAACGCCATCATGGCCCGCCAGCTGATGGAGCTGGGCTGCGACTACGGCCAGGGCTTCGGCTACGCGCCGGCCCTGTCGCCGCAGGAGGCCGAGGTCTACCTCAACGAAAGCTACGTCGACGGCGCCGCGCCGGTGCGGCGTCAGGGGTAGAGACGTCAGACCAGGATCACGGTTTCGCTGTAGCGACCGAGGACCTTGTCCGCCGTTACCAGGTGCAGAGGCGTCGTCAGCGCCTGAGTTACGATCATTCGGTCGAATGGGTCCTGGTGTACCGGCGGCAACCCATCCAAGGCGGCGGCATGCGCTGCCGTGATCGGCAAAATCTCGAAGCCGGCCCGTTCGAATGCGTCTAGAGCCCTCGCGCCTGAAACCGCCATTCCGTCAGGGCGGTCTGCCGTTTTGGCGTGCTTCACAGCGATCTCCCACACGGAAACGACGCTGACCGCCACCTGATGCTCTTCATCTGCGATCAGGCGTCGAGCCTTCTCTGGCAGTCGGGAAGACTTTGCCACCGACCATAGCGCGATGTGGGTGTCGAGCAGAAGGTTCAAGCCTGCTCGCCGTCGAACAGCGCTTCGATTTCGTCATTGTAGCGGTCGATGTCGTCCGGAACCTCAAACTCGCCCTCGGCCACTCCTATCCGCTTGCTGACATCGCGCTTCACCGCCGTGAGCCGGGCGACCGGCTTGCCGTTGCGGGCTATCAGGATTTCGGATTCGTCGCCGCTTTCCACCGCCTCGACCAGCCGCGAGAGATTGGTTTTGGCGTCGAGCATGTTGACCGTACGCATCGCGGCCTCCTTAGCCAAGGCTGGCTAATCTAGCATGGCAGGCGCTGGTGGCCAATCAGGCCCTTCCCCCCTCCATCGCCAACATGGCCGGACTGATGCCCAGCTTTTCGAGGGCGTGGGCCCATTTGTGGTCGTGGTCGTCGCCGAACAGCAGGGTCTCGTCGGCGTCGCAGACCAGCCAGGCGCTCTCGCGGACCTCGCGCTCCAGCTGGCCGGGACCCCAGCCGGCGTAGCCCAGCGCCAGGAAGGCCCGGCGCGGGGCCGCCTCGCCGGTCAGGGCCTGGAGCACGTCCTTGGTGGTGGTCAGGGCAAGGCCGTCCTTCACCGGCATGCTGACCCCGTCACAGAGGTAGTCGTCGGTGTGCAGCACGAAGCCGCGCTCGCGCTCGACCGGGCCGCCCATCAGAACCGCCTCGTCGGCGACGCGGCGAATCGGGCGGTCGACGCCGATCTTCTCGAACAGCGACTCCAGGGTCAGGCCGTCGAGCGGGCGGTTTATGGCCAGGCCGATGGCGTGCTCCTCGTCGTGGGCGCACAGGAAGACGACGGACCGCTCGAAACGCGGATCGCCGATGCCGGGCATCGCGATCAGAAGGCGGCCGGAGAGGAACTCGGTATCCGCTGGCTGGTTCATGTCCTGATGATTGGCGCCGTTGTGGGCCAATTCAAGTCGCGCGCTTGGCGGAACGACGGTCTGCCTCTATTTCGGTCGGCGAGCGGGTAAAACCCAAAGGGAGAGATCAGATGACCATCAAGGCCGGCGACAAACTGCCCGACGCCGTTTTCATGACCAGCAGCAGCGAAGGTCCGCGCCCGATCACCAGCGATGAGCTGTTCGCGGGCAAGACCGTGGCCCTCGTCGCCGTGCCGGGCGCCTTTACCCCGACCTGCTCGGCCAAGCACCTGCCGGGCTTCAAGGAGCACGCCGCCGACCTGAAGGCCAAGGGCGTCGATTCCATCGCCTGCGTGTCGGTCAACGACGTGTTCGTGATGAAGGCCTGGGGCGTCGACCAGGGCGTGGGCGAGGACATCGTCATGCTGGCCGACGGCAACGGCGACTTCACCAAGGCCCTGGGCCTGGAGATGGACGGCAGCAAGTTCGGCATGGGCCTGCGCAGCCAGCGCTACTCGATGATCGTCAAGAACGGTGTCGTCGAGACGCTGAACGTCGAGGCCGGCGGCGAGTTCAAGGTGAGCTCGGCCGACTACATGCTGGCGCAGCTGTAGGACTGACGGGGACATGTACCGTCTTCGGTGCTTGTCCGCGATAGAGGGGGCCGGTGGAAACGCTGGCCCTTTTGCTTTGCGTCCTTCGCGACGCGCCCTGCGGGCGCTGCTCAGCATGACGTGGGTGTGTAGCTTTCAATCGACGTCATCCTGAGCAGCCCGCGCAGCGGGCGTGTCGAAGGACGCACGGGGGGCGGGGACAGGTTAAGATGTCCCTTGGGACACCTTAACCT
>JBIKTU010000298.1:0-3557 GCA_044347965.1 Caulobacter sp. | reverse complement strand
GGCGTAGTCGGGGTAGATGTCGCGCGGCTCCAGATTGCCGACATCGGCCGACATGGCGCGGCTGGCGGAGAGGATGTCTGCGGCGCCGGTCCGCATGCGGTAGAGGTTGCACATCGGGGGCGTCCCTGACCGGGTGAAGCTGCCTCGAAGCAGATCATGCAGGTCAGACGCCGACAAGCGCCGGCCGCTAGCGGATGGTCACGGCGATATGGTCGGTCCTGTCGCAGACCGAGCAGCGCGACCGCAACCGGATGCCGTGTGGCGTCGCGCCCCGCCCGAAGCGCCGGATCGCCACCGTCGCCGACATGCTGACCTCGTAGTCGCAACGGGTGCAGCGCAGGATCAGCCGCCCGGACTCGCCCAGCGACGGGCCGAGGAACTGGTGTCTCGCCGCCATCGGTCAGCCGGCGGTCTCGCGCACCGCCATCTTGTGGGCCCGGCCCAGGCCGCCGAACAGGGAGAGGATCGCCCTGGCTTGCCGGAGCCGGGCCGCGACTTCGACCTGGGCGTCGGAAACCAGGTGGGCCAGGATCCTCCCCTCGTCGGTCGGCCAGTCGGTCAGGCGGCCCGCGGCGGCCAGTCGCTCGATGGCCCCCGGATCGCCGTCGGCGCCGAACTGGGTGATCTCCTCAGCCGCGGTCTGCTCGATGAGACGCCGGTGCTCCGGCCGCAGGTCTTCGAGCCGAACGCGCCGCCTTGGCGCGCCTGGCGTGGGGCCTTCCATGTGCTGTCCTTCCCTTGCTGACGGCCACCGTAGCGGCTGGCGGAAAGAGAACAAGAGGGGAACATTCCGCTCGCGCGACCGTGACCGGACCGAGCTGAAGCCCAGGGAGAGGACCTGCGTCTCATTGGCGAATGCCACACAGGTCATTGATTGTCCGGGAGCGCGAAACCGCTGATCTGGGCGGCAGGCGATGGCGTTCGCGCCTGTGCGTCAGAGTCCGGGACTGAACGTCGGGCTTTGTTTCCCCCCGGCCGCTCCACGGTTCCTGCACAGGCGTGATCTACAAGCGGCGCGGCGACACGCGCGGGAGGGGCTTGTGCTGGGGAAGCTGCTGGACATCCGGCGATATGCCGCCGCGCTGCTGACCCTGGTCGCGGCGCTGGTCGCGCAGGCGGCGTTGAACGTGAAGTGGTGGAGCCCGGTCTGCGAGATGACCGCCGACGGCGGCGGCTTCTATGCGACGGGGGTTCCGTTTCCCGCCGCGCGGCCGACGGTGATGTCGCTGGAGTTCGTCTACATGCCGCACGTCCAGGCGCTGAACATGATCGTGCTGGCGGCGGTGCTGTATCCGCTGATCGCCTTCCTGCTTGGCAAGATCACCGGCTGGCTGCCGTCGACGCGCTGGCCTCTGGCCTGGATCGCGCTGTCGCTGGCCCTGATGGTCGGCGGCGTGTCGGGGATGATGACCGCCGAGCTGGGCCGCCCGACCCTGTCGATCGCCCAGGAGGGGTACGACCACTACTGGGATCTGCGGCCGGCGGCCTTCGTCGTCGGCAAGGGCGCGCAGCCCTGCCGGGGCTGAGGATCAGGCTGCGATCTCCACGAAGCCCTCGGTCAGCAAGCGGCCGTCCGGAGCCGTGAGGCGGAAGGGCGTGGCCGCGCCGACCGCCTCGCCGCGCGCCAGCAGCATGTCCTCGCCCGCCCAGGCCGGGGACCGAAACCGCGCGGCCAGGCGGGTGATCCGCAACCCCGCCGGCGCGCTGCGCAGCCCGGCCAGCGCCCAGAGCGCCGTGCCGTGGATCAGGATGTCCGGCAGGCCGGCGGCCAGGGCGACGGCCCGCTCGGTGTGGATCGGGTTCCAGATCTCGGCGCACTCCGAATAGAGGTGCGGGAAGCCGCGCGGGGTGACGATCAGGATCGGGTCGGCGGCCGCCGGCGCGAACACGGGCCAGGCTTCGTCGTCCGACGCCGGGGTCTCGGCCCCCTCGACGGCCACGCCGCGCAGCACGCTGACGGCGGTCGAGACGGCGACGAGCTCTGCGCCGACCCGGCTCTCATAGACGGTCGTGGCGACCGCGCCCGCCCGGCTGTTCCGCACGGCGGTCAGCGCCGCCGTCACGGTCAGGGTCTCGCCGGCCAGCACCGGGCGCAGGAAGCGGGTGTCCTGCACCGCATGGACGCCGCGCCGCGCCTCGTCCTCCGACAGGGTCTGGGCCGGATCGGCCCGCGACTCCAGGGCCAGCACCCATTCGGGCGCCACCACCTGCATCGGCAGCATCGCCAGCGGCCCGGCCGCGTCGTCGAGGGCTTCGGCGTCCTCCGGCGCCAGCACGGCGCGGAAGGCCAGGGCCCGGCGCGGCGTCACCGGCCAGTCGAGCGGTCCCCAGGTCGTTCCGACGAGGGCGGCGTTGAACGGCACGGCCTCAGCCCCCTTGCCGGATGGCGCCGATGACCTCGCCGACCCAGGCCTTGAGGTTGTCCTTCAGGTCCAGCGGCGTCGCCCCGTGACGGACCAGCACCAGGTCAAGGTCCGGGACCACCACCGTGTACTGGCCGTCATAGCCGTTGGCCGAGAAACTGCCCGGCCCGCCGACGCCCAGCCACCAGTGGGCGCCGTAGGGGGCCTCCGGATCATCCTTCGAGGCGGTGCGGGTGCGGGCGTAGTCGACCCAGCCCTCCGGCAGCAGCCGCACGCCGTCCCACACCCCGTCCCGCAGGTACAGCATCCCGAACCGGGCGAAGTCCCGCGCCGAACAGAAGCAGAAGGACGAGCCGATGAAGGTCCCGGCGGCGTCGAACTTTGGCAGGGGCGAGGTCATGCCCAGCGGTTCGAACAGCCGCGCCCGCATGAAGGCCTCGAACCCGGCGGCGTCGGTCCCCAGCGCCCGGGTCAGGGTGCGGGCGACGATGTTGGTCGTGCCGCTGGCGTAGCTCATGATCTCGCCCGGCGGATGCTCCAGCGGCTGGGTGGCGGCATAGGCGGCGGTGTCGGCCTTGCCTGACCCATAGAGCATCTCGATCACGTCGGAGACGTGGCCGGGCACATAGTCCTCGACGAACTTCAGCCCGCTCGACATGCGCAGCAGCTGGTCGGTGGTGATGGCGGCGCGGGGATCATCGGGCGTCTGACGCCACTCGGGCACATCCGCGGGTGCGTGGATGTCCAGCTTCCCGTCGCCGACCAGGATCCCGGCCAGCGCCTGGGTCATGCTCTTGGCCTTGGACCAGGACGGGAAGGTGCTGTCGGCGCTGAGGCCGTCGCCGTAGCGCTCATAGACGATCCGCCCGCCCTGGACGATCAGCACGACGTCGGTGCGGCCGGTGATGGTCTCGGCGTCCGATGTGAAGGCGGCGTCAAGCGCGGCGGCGACGTCGGCGGGCAGCGCGGGTCCGGAGGGCCAGGCGGCGGTCGGCCACGGCGTGTCGGCGGGCTGGGCGGGGAGGGGCGGAAGCGAGGTCATGGGGGTAGATTGGAGTGGCTGATCGCAGTTGTCATCCTCCCTGGAGCGCAGCGAGGGGGAGGTGGCCTCGCGGAGCGAGGTCGGAGGGGGCGGCGCCAGGGTGTCAGGATTGGGCGCTATGCACGGCGGCTGGTCGGCCCGCGCGGCGCGGG
>JBIKTU010000297.1:0-3558 GCA_044347965.1 Caulobacter sp. | reverse complement strand
GGCGTCCAGCTGCTGGGCCTGGCGGCGGTCGTGATCTGGTCCGGGGTGGTGAGTCTGGGCCTGCTGTGGGTCGTCAATCGTCTGGTCGGCCTGCGCGCCAGCGACATCGCCATCGAGGACGGTCTGGACCTGGCCGAGCACGGCGAGCGCGCCAGCCAGTCCTGACCGCCGGTCCTAGGTCGCGTAGGCGTAGGGCCCGCCCTTCGTCAGCGCGGCCTGATAGGCCGGGCGGGCGTGGATCGCCTTCAGGAAGGCCGCCAGGCGCGGGCGGCCGTTCAGGGCGTCGGCGCGGTCGGCGGCGGCCTCGATCGGGAAGCTCATCATGATGTCGGCGGCGCTGAAGTCGTCGCCGGCGAACCAGGCCGACCTGCCCAGTTCCGCCTCCCAGTAGTCGAAGTGGCTCTCCAGCTGCGGATCGACGAAACCCTTCAGCGCCGCGCCGGACACCGCGTTCACCAGCCAGCGGATCAGGCCCGGCGCGCGCTGGGGCAGGGCGCTGAAGACCAGCTTCAGCAACAGCGGCGGCATGGCCGAGCCCTCGGCGTAGTGCATCCAGTAGGTCCAGCGCAGGCGCTCTTCCGTTCCCGCCGCCGGGCGCAGCCGACCGCCGGCGTAGGCCTCGCAGATCGTCTCGACGATGGCGCCCGTCTCGGCCAGGGTCGCCGGGCCATCAGTGATCACCGGCGACTTGCCCAGGGGATGGACCGCCCTCAGCTCCGGCGGGGCGAGCATGGTCTTCGCATCCCGCTCGTAGCGCTTGATCTCGTAGGGCAGTCCCAGTTCCTCGAGCAGCCAGAGCACGCGCTGCGATCGGGAATTGTTCAGATGGTGGACGGTCAGCATGGGCGGGCTCCGGGCATCCAGGGAAAGCTAGCGCCGCCTGCCCCGATGTCCACCCGCCCGGGTCAGCCCGCCATCGCCCGCCGCTGGTCGCGGACGCGGTCGTGCGGAGCCGCCGCCCGGTCGTCGCCGGCGGCGATGCGGAAGCGACCGACCATGCGCGCCAGTTCGGAGGCCTCGTTCTTGAGGGCCATGGTCGCGGCGGTGGACTGCTCGACCATGGCGGCGTTCTGCTGAACGACCTGGTCCATGTCGTTGACGGCGGTGTTGACCTCCGAAAGGCCCAGGGCCTGCTCCTGGGCCGAGGAGGCGATCTCGCTGACCAGCTGGTCGATGCGCACCACCTGCTGGACGATGCTGCCCAGCGCCGTTCCGGTGCGGCCGACCAGGTCGACGCCCTGGCCGACGTTGGTGGCGGAGGCGGCGATCAGGGCCTTGATCTCCTTGGCGGCGTCGGCCGAGCGCTGGGCAAGCGCCCGCACCTCGGAGGCCACGACCGCGAACCCCTTGCCCGCGTCGCCGGCCCGCGCCGCCTCGACGCCGGCGTTGAGGGCCAGCAGGTTGGTCTGGAAGGCGATCTCGTCGATGACGCCGATGATCTGGCCGATCTCGCCGGCCGAGGTCTCGATGGCGCTCATGGCCCGCACGGCGTCCTGGACGACCGTGCCGGAGGTCTCGGCCTGCGACCGGGTCTGGGTGACCACCTCGCTGGCCTCCTTGGCCACGCCGGCGGTCTTGCGGACCGTGGCGGTGATCTCGTCGAGGGCGGCGGCGGTCTCCTCGAGGCTGGCGGCCTGGTGTTCGGTGCGCCGGGAGAGGTTGCTGGCCGCGTGGCTGATCTCGTCGGCGCCGTTGTCGATGCCGTCGGTGGTCGCCGAGATGGTCGACATGGCGTCGCGCAGGCGGCCGACCGCCTCGTTGAAGTCGACGCGCAGCTTGGCGTAGCGGCCGGTGAATTCCTCGTCGATGCGGGAGGTCAGGTCGCCTGCGGCCAGCCGCTCCAGCGCCAGGCCCAGGCTGTCGACCACACGGCTCTGTTCGGCCTCGACGGTGCGGCGTTCCTGATCGTGCGCCTGGCGGGTCTCGATCTGGGCCCGGTGGCCCTCCTCCACGGAGCGGGTGGCGGCCTCGGCGTCAGCCAGCGCCTTCTGCGTCGCGGCGTTGCGGCTGTCGAGGGTGCGGAACATGCGGTCCAGATTGACCGCGATGCCGATCAGCACACCGGCCTCCAGCACCAGGATGACGGCATGGACGATCACCCGGCCCAGGCTCGCCGAGCCCGGGAAGACGGCGGCCGGCAGGGCGTAGCTGAGCAGCAGGTGGTGAACGGCGACCGTCGCGGCGGCGGCGACAATCGCCTTCCAGTCGCAGTAGACGGCCAGCAGGGCCAGGGCGGCGAAATAGGCCATATGCATATCGATCTGCCAGGGGTGTCCGGCGAAGGCCGCCACCAGGATCGACACTTGGGCCATCAGGGTCATGGCCACGGCGATGCGCAGCTGCGGGCCCTGGGGCAGGCTCCGCCAGGCCAGGGTCGCGCCGCCGGCAAGGGTCGCCCCGCCGCCGGCGATGGCCAGCCAGTCGCCGCCGACGATCAGGCTGGCCAGGGTGGCGACGGCCGCGAACGCCCACAGGGCGCCGATCAGAAGGCTTGTGCCGGTTTTGCGTTGTTGCTCGAGATCCAGAAACACGATCAAGCCTCCAGGGTGACGGGGTCGGCGCACAGGCGGGCGGCGTCGCCCCCCAGCACCAGCAGGGCGCCGGACCGGCGCAGCCGCATGGCCAGCCCGACGGGATCGCCATGAATGACAAGGATATTGCGGACGCCGCCGGCCGCGGCGATGTCGCCGGCCGAGGCCGCGGCGCCGGCGATCCGGGTGTCGGACCACCAGGGCGGATAGACGGCCGCCAGCAGGCGCTCGCCTGGACGGGGTCCGGCGCCGAGCCCCGCCACGACGAATGTACTCAAAATGAGTATAACAGTTGGCCCGAGGAACCGCATTTTACCGTCTTGCGGCGCGAGGGTTTAAACGAACGATAAACCACGCCGGATTTGGGTGGGGCAGTTTGTCGCGCGCTCCGGACCTGAGCGGCCTGGCGTGATCGCGGCGCCGCCCTCCGGTCAGCAGCGGCGGTAGCCGGACTCCCGGGCGCCGGCGCGCATCACCGTTATCATCGCCACCAGCCGCTCGGCGGTGGGCACGACCTCGGCGGAGTCGCCGAACGGTTTGGGCTTGGACAGGTAGCCGGCGGCCTTCTTCAGTTCACCGCAGGGGTCCTTGACGGTGATGGAGCCGCTGAACCCGTCCAGCGCCTTGCAGATCGACGCCTGGCCCTCGGCCGCCCAGGTCGGGACGTAGCCGCCCACCTTCATCCGCTCGCCCATCAGGCCTGAACAGGCCGCGCGCTGCCGCTGAAGGATGTTGTCTCCGGTCGTGGTTGGATCATTGGCGACCGCCATGATGGCGTTGGAGCGGGCCACCCAGATGGCCGCGGCCTCGGGCCTGGTCAGGGCCAGGGCCGGGGCGGGCGCGAGCGCGGCGGACGCGATGAGGGCGGCGGCGAGGACGCCGTTGAAACGTGACATGGACGGATGAATCCCTTGAAGGCGGTCGGGCCGCTTCAAGCAAGGCGGCGGGGGGAGGCGCAAGGGTCCGGCGGCACGATACCCCCCTTTTGGTGCAAGGATTTCGGGCATAGGCAGCGCGCGGTCCGCCC
>JBIKTU010000296.1:0-3573 GCA_044347965.1 Caulobacter sp. | reverse complement strand
GTCTGATAGGCTGTGTCGGCCTGGGCCAGCTGGTCCTCGAACAGCACCCGCTGGCGCTCCAGAACCGGCGAGGACGGCTGGATCAGCACCGTGCGGCGATAGATCAGGTACTCCTCGAGCAGGGTGTTGACCGCCCGGGCCGCCATCTCGCCGCTCTCGTGTTCAAACCCGATGCGGACGACAGGATTGTCCGGCGCCGAGCCGACCGTCAGGTTCTTGCCGAAGTCCTCGACCGCCTTGGCCATGACCTGGATCTTGCCGGCCGGCGGGGCGGCCGCGTACTTCTCGCCGAGCGTCGGATAGAGAACCTCCAGCCCGATGCGACGGATGGTCCGCTCGCGCAACTGGGCGCTGATCAGGATCTCGACTTCCGACTGCACCAGCGAGTCGTTCTCCGGAACCGCGCCGCGGGCGGCGTCGCCGGCGCGGGGTTCGTAGACATACTCCTGGCCCAGCTGCACCAGGATGCTGGCCGAGGCCGGATAGGATTTCTTGAGCGTGAGGGCGAAGGCCGCGCCGACGCCGAAAATGACCAGGAAGATCACCAGCATCAGCCAGCGCTCGCCCCACAGCAGGGTGATGAAATCGCTCGGCGCATAGCGCGGCCGCGAGGCCCAGCCGGAGCCGGCCATCGCCCGGCCCGGCAACGGGTCGTGCGGGAGCGTGCTCCAGGCGCTTTGCGTGCTCATGCGAATCCGGGACTCTGCGGCTTCTACCGGAGACGACCGTCGCGGAGCGCGATTAACACTCCGTTACCCCTTTTCCTTAACCTTTGGATCATGCGCGTATCCGCCCCGTCCCGAGCCGTCCTCCTGGCCTGCGCCGCCCTTCTGGCGGCGTCGCCGGCGCTGGCCGCCCGGGCGCCGGCGACGGGCTTCGTCGACATCGGCTACGCCGACTGGTCCGCGCAGGAGCCTGACTACCGCTTCTATCCGGGCGACACGATCGACATCACCGTCCCCTCCGCGCCGGAACTGGCGCGCACCGGGGTCATCGTCCAGCCCGACGGCCGCATCACCATGCCGCTGCTCGCGCCGCTCATGGCGGCCGACCGCACCATCGCCGAGCTCGAGGCCGACCTGACCCGCGCCTACGCCAGCCAGCTTCTGCGGCCCGAGGTGGTCATCCAGGTGAAGTCGGTGGGGGCGCTGAAGGTCTTCGTCGGCGGCGAGGTCGGCGCGCCGGGCGTCATCGACATGCCCGGCGACATCAACAGCCTGCAGGCCGTCATCCAGGCGGGCGGCTTCAGGCCCACCGCCAAGGTGGATCGTGTGGTGATCATCCGCCGCGGCCCCGGCGGAAGGGCGATGATGCGTACGGTGAACCTGCAGAGCGCCCTGAAGGCTCCGGTGGGCGCCGACCTGGTGCCGCTGCGGCGGTTCGACATCGTCTACGTGCCGCGGTCGAACATCGCCGAGGCGGGCCTGTTCATGCAGCAGTGGTTCCGCGACGTGTCGCCGATCCAGGGCTTCAGCTACGCCATCGGCGGACAGAACGGGCAGTAGCGTTCCATGTTCCCGGCGAAGGCCGGGATCCATGCCGCATCCAGAGCGACAGAGACAGAAACACGTCGTGGACCCCGGCCTTCGCCGGGGAGACGGAGCCTGAAGGCGCCCGCCTGGTCAGCCCTGGGCCAGCCACTGCCGCGCCTGGCGCTGGGCCTCGGCGACGTCCATCGGATCCATCTCGGCGCTCAGTTCCTTGCGGTAGACCTTGGCCTCGAGCGATCCGCGCATGGCGGCCAGGTTGAACAGCATATGGGCCGAAACGTAGTCGAGCGGCGCGCCGCCCTGGCCCGTGGAATAGAGCAGCCCCATCCGGAACAGATCGTCACCCGACGAGTCCGGGCCCGGCAGCGGCATGGTCGCGGGAGCTTCGCTCTCGACGCTCGCAAGCATGGTCTTCTTCCCTTCAAACCCTCGCCGGACCATTCTGTCCGGGAGCCGATGTCGACAGGAAAATACCTTCGCGCTGAACATAGGGTTAACCGCGCCAAAGTCCTGTATTCAGGAGCGAATACAGGACTCGTTCACCTGCGTTACTGGCCGTAAAGCTGTGTCGCCGTCAGGTTAAGATCGCGCCGATGATCAGCCCTGCGCAGCCTGCAGCTTGTCCAGCGTCCGGGTCTCGAAATCGGCGGCGTCGTGGCGCTCCGGCAGGCAGCTGGCCGGGTCGCCGAACACGCGGTTGACCATGCGGCCGCGCTTGACCGCCGGACGGGCGCCGATCTGGTCGGCCCAGCGGTTGACGTTCCTGTACTCCTGCACCTGCAGGAACTCGCCGGACTCGTAGAGCACGCCCTTGGCCAGCGCCCCGTACCAGGGCCAGACGGCGATATCGGCGATCGTGTAGTCGCCGCCGGCCAGATACTCGCTCTCGGCCAGGCGACGGTCCAGAACGTCCAGCTGGCGCTTCACCTCCATGGCGAAGCGGTCGATGGCGTATTCGATCTTGAACGGCGCATAGGCGTAGAAATGGCCGAACCCGCCGCCCAGATAGGGCGCGCTGCCCATCTGCCACATCACCCAGGACAGGCACTCGGCCCGCGTCGCCACGTCGGCCGGCAGGAACTCGCCGAACCTTTCCGCCAGATGCATCAGGATGGCGGCCGACTCGAAGATGCGGATCGGGGTCTCGCCGCTGTGGTCCATCAGGGCCGGGATCTTGGAGTTGGGATTGGCGGCGACGAAGCCGCTGGAGAACTGGTCGCCCTCGTTGATCTTGATCAGCCAGGCGTCGTACTCGGCCCCCGCATGGCCCCTGGCCAGAAGCTCCTCGAGCATGACCGTCACCTTCACGCCGTTGGGCGTGCCCAGCGAGTAGAGCTGCAGCGGGTGCTTGCCGACGGGCAGGTCCTTGTCGTGGGTCGGTCCGGCGATCGGCCGGTTGATGTTGGCGAACCGGCCGCCGCTGTCCTTGTTCCAGGTCCATACCTTGGGCGGGACGTAGTCGGTGGCTTCGGTCATCGGTGTCTGGCTCCGCCCATGGTTTTCATTCTGGACGCAAGATGGCCCCCCGCCCCCGCTTCGCGCAAGGCGCCGGAACCGGAAACCTGACGGGCCCGTTCAGGCGGCGTTCAGCCCGGGCGACCCACCTTGATCACAGTCGAGGGAACCCTTGCGGCAGGGCTGCGCCGCGGGACGACATGAACAAGATCGAGGAGACCTTCCGATGAAGCGTCTGATTATGACCCTGGCGGCGATGGCCGCCGTCGCCGGCCCGATCGCGGCCGGAGCCACCAGCGCGGCCGCCGACGATCGCGGTCGATATGATCGCCGCGAGGATCGCGGAGATCGCCGGGAAGACCGCCGCGACCGCCGCGAGGACTACCGCGACGCCCGCCGTGACGATGGCCGCTGGGACCGTCGCGAGGACCGCTGGGACCGGCGTGAAGACCGCTGGGACCGCCGGGAAGACCGGTGGGACAGCCGCAGCCGGTGGGACCGCGGCCGCCACAACGGCTACTACTGGAACAACCGCTGGTACTACGGCCCGCCGCCGGCCACCTACTACGGCCATCCGGGCTATCGCCCCGGCTACGCCGCGTGGCGTCGCGGCGCCTACCTGCCGCCG
>JBIKTU010000295.1:0-3577 GCA_044347965.1 Caulobacter sp. | reverse complement strand
CATCCCCGAGCGCGGGCGTTCCCACCTGGCCTCGGTTCGGCAGGCGGCGACCCAGCTCGGCCGGTCGATCGACGACGTGCTCGACATCGCGGCCATCGACGCCGGCGAGATGGCGCTGGAGATGGGCGATGTCCATGTCGATGTGCTGATGACCCAGACCGCCGAGCGATGGACCCAGCCGGCCGCCGCCGGGAAGGTCGAGCTGGTTCTGGAAATCGGAGAGGACATCGGCCTGATCCGCGGCGACATGCGCCGGCTGACCCAGACCCTGGACCATCTCGTCGAGAACGCCCTGCGCCAGACGCCGCCGGAAGGCCGGGTGACCCTGTCGGCTGTGCGGGCGGCGGGCGAGGTGCGGCTGTCGGTGACCAACACCGGTCGCGGCGTGCCCTTCCACGTCCAGGCCCACATCTTCGATCGCTTCGTCGGCCGCGAGCGCGGCGGACCGGGCCTGGGCCTGGCTCTGGTCAAGTCGCTGGTCGAGCTGCACGGCGGCTGGGTGGCGCTGGAGAGCGAACCCAACCAGGGGGCCACCTTCACCTGCCACCTGCCCGAAGCTGCCCTGGTGGTCAGCGGCCAGCGGGAACTGGGGTTCTGAAACAGCCTTCCCTCCCCTTCATGGGGAGGGTGGTCCCGAAGGGACCGGGTGGGGGAGTGAGACGCCAATCACATGGCAATGTGATTGGCCCCTCCATGCCCCACCCTGGCCGCTGTGCGGCCTGTCCCTCCCCACAAGGGGGAGGGAAGAAGATCAGTGCTGGCTCTCCGGCAGTCGGACGATCAGGCCGTCCAGTTCGTCGGTGACCTTGATCTGGCAGGACAGGCGGCTGTTCGGCTCGACGTTCTCGGCGAAGTCGAGCATCGACTCCTCCATGGCCGACTTCTCGCCGGTCTTTCCCTCGAAAGCGGCGTCGACATAGACGTGGCAGGTCGCGCAGGCGCATGCCCCGCCGCAGTCGGCGTCGATGCCGGGGACGTTGTTCTTGATCGCACCTTCCATGACGGAGAGGCCGGTCTTCACGTCGACCGTATGCTCGGCGCCGCTATGCTCGATGTAGGTGATCTTGGCCATACGCTCCCTTGACGCCTCTTCTTTCCTGGTGACCGCCGTTCAGGCGGCGACCTCTTTCATGGAAACTGTCGTGTCCGCAAGCCTCTCGCGCGAGACAGGCTTGCGGTTACCGATGAGTTGTTTGCCCATCATGAACTCGGGCGGGCTGTTGACCGCCTCCACGGCCTGGATCTGATCACCCTTGAGGTGGAAGACCGCGAACTTCGCCGTGGCCGGATCGCCACGCACCAGGATGGCGTCCGCGTCGAACGGCATGCCGGCGATCTGCAGCTTGAGATCGAACTGGTCGGACCAGAACCACGGCACCTCCGGCGTCAGCGGCGGCCTGCCGGCGATGACGCCGGCGGCGACCTTGGCCTGCTCCAGCGCGTTGGGCACGCTCTCCAGCCGGACCGTGCGGTCGTACAGCGGCAGCGGCCGGTGGGTGACATCGCCGATGGCGAAAACGCTCGGGTCAGCGGTGCGGGCATTGAGGTCGACGACGATGCCGTTCACGCACTCCAGGCCGGCGTCCCGGGCCAGGTCGTCATTGGGGATTGCCCCGATGCCGACCAGGGCGGCGTCACAGTCGATCGCCCGACCATCGGCCAGCCGTACGCGGCGGATCTCGCCGTTTTCGCCCTCGAAGGCGGTGATCTCCACGCCCAGCTCGAACTTGACGCCGCGCGCCTGATGGTAGGCGGTGAAGAAGTCGGACAGCTGGGGGCAGGCGACCCGCGCCAGAATGCGCTTCTCGCGCTCGAGCACCATGGCGTGGGCGCCCAGCGCCCGGGCCGAGGCGGCCGCTTCCAGCCCGACGTAGCCGCCGCCGATGATGGCCAGCCTGCGATCCGGGCCCAGCGCCGCCTTCAACTGCTCGGCGTCGGCGGCGGTGCGCAGCTCGAGCACGCCCTTGAGGTCGGCGCCCGGGATCGGAAGCTTGCGGGCCCGCGCGCCGGTGGCGAACACCAGAATGTCGTAGGCGACCGTCTCGCCGGTCGACAGGGTCACCGTCTTCTCGCCGCGGTTCACGGCCGTGGCCGTCACGCCGAGCCGCAGGTCGCAGCGGTTGTCGGCGTACCAGGCCGTGTCCTTGAGCGCGAGACTGGCGGCGTCCGCCTCGCCCTTCAGCCAGGCCTTGCTGAGCGGCGGACGCTGGTAGGGCGGGATCGGCTCGTCTCCGATCAGCACGATCGGGCCCTCATGGCCGGACTGGCGCAGAAACGCCGCCATCGACCCGCCGGCATGGCCGGCGCCAAGGATCACGACCTTCGCTTTCAGATCAGACACCCAGGTACTCCCAGAACTCCGCGCGGAAAATGACGGCCGCGTCACTTTTTGGCAAGCGGCGGCCTGCCTGCCGGTTCATTTTGTCTCAACCCGGATGGCTCAGCCAGAACCAGCCATAGAACAGGACCCAGGCCAGCGTGAAGCCGGCCAGCCCAATACGGGGTGAAATCCGCTCGCGGACCAGCCCGCCAATCAAGGCCATGGCGACCGCCACGAGCAGGAACCTCGGCAACCGCACCGGCCAGGCCGCGGTGATCCAGGCCGGCAGGCTGACGCCCTGCGCCGGGGCGAGCGCGGCGTAGACCTTGTAGGGCGTGCTGGTCAACGGGCCCTTCATCGCCGCGCCCAGCCAGCCTGACGCCATCTCGCGGTCGGCGCGGGCGATCATGACGTCGGAGACGGCCGGAACGGCGGCCACGGCGGCCCGGGCCTGGGCGGGCTGGCTCTGCGCCCACAGGTACATCGCCCCGCCGCCGATCGCCGCTCCGGTGGCCGCCAGCAGCGCGGCGATCACGCCGGCCCGAAGGCCCTTCCGCATCGCGATCAGGCCGATGATCACGTCGGGAACGATGAAGAACAGGAATCCCTCGGCCGCGCCCCAGAGCAGGGCGGCCCATGACCACGGGTTCGTCATTCTGCCAGCATTTGGCGCCATATCGGAGTTATGGCATGATCCGCCCATGACCGAGATGAAGAAAATCACCGCCTTCGTTCCTGCCCGCCTTCTGGCTTCGGCTCAGGAGGAAACGGGTGTCGGTATCTCGGAGACGCTGCGCATCGGCCTGCAGAAGATTGCTCACGAGCGCTTCTACAGGGGGCTGCAGGAGTTGGAGGGGAAGATCGACTTCGAGTTCGACTTCGACGCCTCTCGCAAAGACAAGGATCGCGATTTCGGCGGCGACCGGTGATCGCGGCCGATACGTCGGCGCTGATCGGCCTTTTGAAGGGTGATCCGGATCCCAGGGTCAGGCGGCTGTCCGAGGCGGTGCGCGCACAGGCCCTGTGGTTGCCCCCGCCGGTGGTGACCGAAATGATCGCTAGCGCCTATGGCCGTCCACAATTGAGCGGGCTGCTGGACGGTGCGCCGCTGCTGCCGTTGATCGACGGCTTCTGGGATCGCGCGGGCGAGACCCGGCGGGTGCTTCTCGCGAAGGGACTTAAGGCCCAAACGCTGGACACACTGATTGCTCAATTCTGCATCGACAGCGAGACGCCGCTGCTCACGCTCGACAGCGA
>JBIKTU010000294.1:0-3590 GCA_044347965.1 Caulobacter sp. | reverse complement strand
CTCGACCTTGACCATCGGGGTGGTGTCGCCCAGCGGCCAGCCGGCCACGGCGCGGATATGCAGCTCGAACTGGTCGACCTCGCACCCGTCCTGGGTCCAGTGGCCGGTATTGTGGACACGCGGGGCGATCTCGTTGACCAGCAGGCCCGCCTCGCCGAGGTCGAACAGCTCGATGCCCATGACCCCGACGTAGTCGAGGCGGCCCAGCACGGCCCGGGCGATCCGTTCGGCCTCGTCCCGCACCGCCGGCGTGACCTCGGCCGGCGCCAGTGTGGTACGCAGAACCCCGCCCTCGTGGACATTTTCCGACAGCGGGTAGAAGGCGACCTCCCCGCCGCGTCCGCGGGCTGCGATGATCGACAGCTCTCGTCGGAAGTCGGCCCGGGCCTCCAGCACCGAGGGCACGCCGCCCACAGTCCCGAACGCCGCCGCCGCCTGCGTGGCGTCGCGGATCCAGGCCTGGCCCTTGCCGTCGTAGCCCTCGCGCCGCGTCTTGAGCAGCGCCGGCAGACCCGTGCGGGACAGGGCGGCGACGATGTCTGCGGCGCTGTCGATCTGGGCGAAATCCACGGTCGGCGCGCCGGCGGCGTTGAGGAAGGTCTTTTCCTTCACCCGGTCCTGGGCCACGCGCAGCGCGTCCGCCCCGGGCGCGACCTGCGCGCCGAGCGCCGTCAGCGCCTCGACCGCCCGCACAGGCACGTTCTCGAACTCGTAGGTCACAACGTCAGCGGCCCGGGCCAGCGCGGCCAGCGCGTCGGGATCATCGTAGGCCGCCACGAGCGTGCGCCTGGCCACGCGAGACGCGGGTGAGCCCTCGTCCGGGGTCAGGATGACGACGTCCAGGCCCAGCCGCGCCGCGGCCAGGGCCAGCATGCGGCCCAGCTGCCCACCGCCCAGGATGCCGATGGTCGAGCCGGGCGGGAGGGGGAAGGTCGCCGCCATCAGTCCTCGACCGTCTCGGCGACCGAGGCGGTCTGGGCCGCGCTGTAGGCCGCCACCCGCTCGGCCAGGGCCGGGTCGCCCAGCGCCAGGATACGCGCCGCCATCAGCCCGGCGTTCCTGGCGCCGGCCACGCCGACCGCCAGGGTGCCGACCGGGATGCCGCCGGGCATCTGGACGATCGACAGCAGGGAATCGAGGCCGTTCTGAAGCTTGCTCTCCACAGGCACGCCCAGCACCGGCAGGTCGGTCATCGAGGCGGTCATGCCCGGAAGGTGCGCCGCGCCGCCGGCCCCGGCGATGATCACCTTGATTCCTGCCGCCTTGGCGCCCTTGGCGAAGGCGACCATGCGGTCGGGCGTGCGGTGGGCCGACACGACCTTCGCCTCCCAGGCCACGCCGAGCGCGTCGAGGTTGTCGGCCGCATGCTTCATTGTCGGCCAGTCGGAGCGGCTGCCCATGATGATGGCGACCGGCGGGCTTGCGCTCATGACGTAGTCATCCTTTGCCCGGCGCGGCGTTTGCGGGTGCGCCAGAAAGGCGCGGAGTATAGGCGCCGCTTGTGGCGCCGCAACCGATGCGTCAGATTCATCCTGACAGGTAACTGGGCAATGATTCTCACATGAAGATCGGCGGCGCGCCTGCTGAAGCGTTCTCGGCCATGCGCAAGCGCGCCCTGGCCCGGGCCGGCGCGCAGGTGACCGCCGACAAGGCCGCGCCGGCGGACAAGACCGCGTTCCTGGGTCTGGCCGAGGCCGACCTGACGCCGGCCGTACAGGGCGCGGTCAAGACCCTGCTGACCGAGATCGACGACCTGCGCGGAGAGGTCACGCGCCTCAAGGCCAGGCTGGCCGAAGTCGAGGCCCTTGCCGACCGCGACGTCCTGACCCCGCTGCTGAACCGCCGGGCCTTCGTGCGCGAGCTGCACCGGATCGGCGCCTTCTCCGCCCGCTACGGCAGCCCGGCGGCGCTCGTCTATTTCGACCTGGACGGCTTCAAGGCGGTCAATGATCGCTTCGGCCACGCGGCCGGCGACAGCGCGCTGAAGGTGGTGGCCGAGCGGCTGCTGGCCAACACGCGCGAGACCGACATCGTCGGCCGGCTGGGCGGCGACGAGTTCGCCGTCATCCTGGTGCAGACCGACCTCGACAACGCCGCCGTCCAGGCCGAGCGCCTCAAGCAGGTGATCCAGACCACGCCCGTGGACCTCGGCGACTGGTCCGCTCCGCTGCGGATCAGCTATGGCGTGCGCGCCGTCGAGCCCGGCATGGATCCCGAGGAGGCCCTGGCCGAGGCCGATGCGCGGATGTTCGTGAGGAAGAAGGCGGGCGCTTAGGCAGCCCGCGTAAGCCGGGCAAGCCCAGCGAAGTCCCGTCCAGTGTCCCCGGTGTCTCGGGTAAGCTTTCACTGATGCCTATACACAGGGGTCACCCTGTCTGTTGCGGGGAGAGGTCGCGCCTCCGCGGGCTGGCCTGGCCCGCATGAGGGTCGGGCCGCCCGGTCGACGTCAGTCGAAGATGTCGAAGATCGAGCTGCGCTTCTTGCGATAGCCGCCGTAGCCCTCGCCGCGCTCGCCGTATTCGCCACGTTCGCCGTACTCGCCTCGCTCGCCCCGTTCGCCGTAGCCAGGGTTGTAGCCCTGTGGAGCCTGCGGGCGGGGCGGCGGGGCGTAGGGCGCGGCCTGCGGGTACGGAGCCGGGGGCGGCGCGGCCGCCACGGCTTCCTGGGCGCTGGCGGCCATCAGCTTCTCCAGCTCTCCACGGTCGAGCCAGACGCCGCGGCAGGTCGGGCACATGTCGAACTGCACGCCGGAGCGCTCGACGGTCTGCATGGGGCCGTTGTCGTTGGGGCAAAGCAGAAGTGGCATAGGGCGTCCCTTCAAATGATCGGAAGCTGACCGCGCGACGGGCGACCGGCCTCGGGTTCAAGCTGTGACGCGTCCGACATCGCCGCGACCGCCCGAAGGGGTCGCCGCCAGAGGGGCCCGGTCCGCAGCCCCAACATGGGGGACGTCGGGCGATGGAACAAGACTGCGCCGCACCGGAACGGCGACGTCCGGCACGCGGTTTTCCGAGGGCGCCTCGCCGGGATGGGTTAATCTGTCGACGTGCGGGTCGGCGGCCCGCCGGGTCGAAGGAGGCGCGGATGATCGTCGTCGAGGAAATTCTGGGCCGATCAGAGCTGCTGGTCCTGCGCGAGGCGCTGGACGCGGCGCGGTTCGTGGACGGCCGGGCCACGGCGGGCGCGGCGGCCATGTCGGTCAAGCACAACGAACAGGCCCGGGGCGACGACCCGGCCGCCATCGCCTCGGCCCGGCGCGTGCGGCTCGCGCTTGAAGGCCATCCGGTCATGCGCCGGCTTGTGCGCCCGGTCCGCTGGTCGAGCCTGATGTTCTCGCGTTACGGGCCGGGACAGCAGTACGGGCTGCATGCCGACAATGCCGGGATGTACGCCGTGGACGGCTGGCCGCTGCGCACCGATGTGAGCTTCACGATCTTTCTGTCCGACCCGGAGACCTACGAGGGCGGCGAACTGTTCATCGAGGACGGGGCGGGCGGGCGTGCGTTCCGCCCTCCGGCGGGCTTCGCCGTCTTCTATCCCACCGGTCTGCTCCACCGGGTCACGCCCGTGACGGCGGGGACCCGGCTGGC
>JBIKTU010000293.1:0-3609 GCA_044347965.1 Caulobacter sp. | reverse complement strand
CGGGGCCGCGGCGTCCAGCCAGTTCGGGCCGGTCGAGCATGGCGTGCCGATGCTCAGCCTCGACAACGCCTTCGCCGACGAGGACGTGACCGACTTCGACGCCCGGGTGCGGCGCTTCCTGCGGCTGGACGCCGGCGAGCACGTCGCCTTCACCGCCGAGCCGAAGATCGACGGCCTGTCGGCCTCGCTGCGCTACGAGAACGGCGTCTTCGTGCGCGGCGCCACCCGCGGCGACGGTCGGACCGGCGAGGACATCACCGCCAACCTCCGTACACTGAAGGATATCCCCGAGCGTCTCGGCGGCGACGGCTGGCCCGACGTCATCGAGATCCGGGGGGAGGTCTATGCCCCGCTGGCGGAGTTCGAGGCCTTCAACAAGGCGGCCGAAGACGCCGGCTCCCGCACCTACGCCAACCCGCGCAACTTCGCCGCCGGCTCGCTTCGCCAGATCGACCCGACGGTCACCGCCAGACGTCCGCTCAGGTTCTTCGCCTACGCCTGGGGCGAGGTCAGCGCGGCGTTCGCCGAGACCCAGAGCGAGGCGCTGACAAGGCTGAAGGCCTGGGGCTTCACCACCAACGACCGCTCCCGCCGCGTCGAGGACGCCCAGGGCCTGTTGGCGGTGTATCGCGAGATCGGCGCTGCCCGCTCGACCCTGCCCTATGACATCGACGGCGTGGTCTACAAGGTCGACCGGCTGGACTGGCAACAGCGGCTGGGCTTTGTCTCCCGCTCGCCGCGCTGGGCCATCGCCCACAAGTTCCCGGCCGAGAAGGCGACCACCCGGCTGGAGGCCATCGACATCCAGGTCGGCCGCACCGGAACCCTGACGCCGGTCGCGCGGCTGCATCCGGTGACCGTCGGCGGCGTGGTGGTCCGCAACGCCACCCTGCACAATGCCGACGAGATCGCCCGCAAGGACGTCCGGATCGGCGACATGGTCATGCTGCAGCGGGCCGGCGACGTGATCCCGCAGGTGCTGGGCCCGGTTGACGCCGACCGCCTGGACCGGGGCGAGCCCTATGTCTTCCCGCACCTCTGCATCTGCCCGCTGAAGACGCCGGTGGTGCAGGAGACCACGGCCGGCGGCGCGACGACGGTGGCGCGCCGCTGCACCGGGGAGCTGGCCTGTCCGTTCCAGAAGATCGAGCATCTGAAACACTTCGTCTCCCGCCGCGCCTTCGATATCGAAGGGCTGGGCGAGAAGCAGCTGCAGGCCTTCCTGGACGAGGGCTGGATCACCGAACCGGCCGACATCTTCCGCCTGCCCAGGGACGAGGCGAAGCTGGCCGCCCTGCGCCAGCGTGACGGCTACGGCGACACCTCGGTGACCAACCTGGTTGCCGGCATCGAGGCGCGGCGGACGATAAGCCTGGACCGGTTCCTGATCGCGCTCGGCGTCCGCGACATCGGCGAGACCACGGCGACCCATCTGGCGCGGGCCTTCGACAGTTTCGCCGAGCTGGAGCGGGCGGTGCTGGCCGCCTCGCAGCAGGCGCCGACCGCGGCCTATGTCGAGGCCTCCGAGCTGCACGGCATGGGGCCCAAGGCTCTTGAGGACTTCCTGCGGATCGCGCCGACGCTGGCGGACGATCCCTGGCCCGAGGCGCCGCTCCTCCAGAAGCTGGACCGGGCGCTGCCCGGGCTGGCCAGTCCGGCCAAACGCGCGCTGGCCGCGCTTTACGATGGCTGGGACGCGTTCGTTTCTGGCGCTCGGGCCGCCGCCAAGGGGGCGCCGGGCGAAGACTTCCTGGCGCTGTCGGCCATCGACGGCGTCGGTCCTGTCGCGGCCCGGTCGATCGCGACCTTCTTCGCCGAGGACCACAACCGCCGCCTGGTCGAGGCGCTGGTCGCCGAGCTGGACGCCATCACCCCGCTGACCAGGCCCAAGACCGACACCGCCGTGGCCGGCAAGACCGTGGTCTTCACTGGTGCGCTCGAAAAGATGACCCGCGACGAGGCCAAAGCCCAGGCCGAGAGCCTCGGGGCCAAGACCGCCGGCTCGGTGTCGAAGAAGACCGACCTCGTCGTCGCCGGCCCCGGCGCCGGCTCCAAGCTCAAGGACGCCGAGAAGCACGGCGTTCGGGTGCTGACCGAGGACGAGTGGCTGGAGATGATCTCTCTCTGATCCGCTCATCCCGGCGAATGCCGGGACCCAGATTAAGCCTGAGCTTTGAGGGTCGTGATCGAAGTCCGGCGCTCGCAACTGGGTCCCGGCATTCGCCGGGATGAGCGGGGTGTGCGGGTATCAGAGGGGCTTCCCCCTACGCCAGCTCCCGGTTATGTCCCCGGTCGGCCAGCCAGGCCACGACCACAGCCAGCAGGTAGACCACCAGCCCCAGCCGGGCGAAGGCGAAGGCGTCGCCGGCCGGTTCGGTCAGTTCGCCGACGATCTGCAGCGTCACCAGGAAAAGCAGGAACAGCAGCGCCGGCCAGGCGGTGCGATCACCGCGCCCGCGCCGCCAGAGCCAGGCCGCGCCGGTCAGGGCGATCAGCCCCATCTCCAGGGTCTTTTCGGCGGTGGCATGGTTCCACCAGCCCAGCCCCACCTTTTCGCCGCCAGGCCAGAGCTCGAGATCCGGTCGGTGCACGAGGAAGTCGAGGCCCCAGTGCGACAGCACCACCAGGCCGATGGCCAGGGCCGCGCCCCAGGGCAATCTCGCCAGCCGCGCCAGCAGCAACGCCCCGATCGACCAGACCACCGCCGCCGGCAGGCTGTGGGTCCAGGGCATATGTTCCAGCACCAGGGGGCTGCCGGGCAGGGCGGGATCGAAGCTCATCCGTTCGACGCCGGCCATGACCAGGCCGCTGAAGCCGATGTCGACCAGCTGCGCCGCGCCGATCAGTGTCCACAGGGGCGCGCGCGGTTCGATGGCCTTGGCCGCCAGCGCCGCGGCGTAATGTCCGACAAACATCCTGTTTCCCCCGCCTTGTCTTTGTCACGGTTCAAGGCGAGCTTCAGGCGCCATAGCTATCCCGACAAGCCCCAGGTCCTCCCATGCTCCGTATCGCCGCCCTGTCTCTCGCCCTCGCGACGGTCGCCGCCACCCCCGCGCTCGCTTCCGACATCGTCGGTCGCTGGGTCACGCCCAGCAAGGGCCAGGTGGAGATCTTCAAATGCGGCGCCGCCCTGTGCGGCAAGCTGATCGGCTCGCCCCGCCTCGATCAGGAACCGCACCTGACCGACGAACTGAACAAGGATGCCTCCAAGCGCGGCCGCAAGCTCAAGGGCATGACCTTCCTCGAGGGCTTCGGCGGCGGCCCGACCGTTTTCAGCGGCGGCAAGCTCTATAACCCGGAAGATGGAGCGGTCTACGCCGGCACCATCACCGTGGTTGACGCAGCCACCCTGAAGCTCAAGGGCTGCGTCGTCGCGCCCCTGTGCAAGACGCAAGTGTGGAAGCGGATGAAGTAGGGTGTGGATTTCCCTCCCCTTCATGGGGAGGGACAGGCCTGCGCAGCAGGGCAGGGTGGGGAGGCGTGACGCCAATCACAGTGCCCGATGAGTGGCCCCCCGTCCCCCACCCGGTCCCTTCGGGACCACCCTCCCCATGAAGGGGAGGGAAGCGCATAGCGCTCACATCGGCGCGCAGGCCGTCTCCAGCCAGG
>JBIKTU010000292.1:0-3612 GCA_044347965.1 Caulobacter sp. | reverse complement strand
ACGGTCGAGCGCTACCTGCTTTACCGCGCCGCCGAGATCACCGTCGGCGAGGGTTACGACTGGTTCGCCCTGGCCGATCGCAGCACCGACCGCAAGGCGCGGACCTATGTCGACCCGTCGCCGTCGCCCTTCGGACCCTATGGCTACTGGCGTCCGTCCTGGCGCTTCTACGGCGCAGCCTGGGGCTGGCGGCGCTGGGACCCCTGGTACGATGATCCGTTCTGGGCTGACCGCATGGACGTGCGCACGGTCGAGCGGTTCGAGGCCTCGGCCGAGATCCTGCTCGGCAAGGGGTCCAAGCCGTCGGGCGACCCGCGCGCCTTCGACGCCCGCGACGTGATGGCCAACCTCGGCCCGACCATCCAGCGCCCGGCGACCAACTGAGTGTTCTTGCGCGTTTCCCTCCCCCTCGTGGGGAGGGACGGCTCCGCGAAGCGGAGCAGGGTGGGGCAAGCGGCGGCCAACCACGACGAGTCGTGCCTGGCGTCCTGCTTCCCCACCCCGTCGGCTGCGCCGACGACCCTCCCCATGAAGGGGAGGGAAGCCGGGTCCTAGCGCGGCGCCATGCGGATGGAGCCGTCCAGGCGGACGTCTTCACCGTTGAAGTAGCCGTTGCGGATCATTTCCAGCGCCAGCGAGGCGTACTCTTCAGCCTGGCCGAGACGCTTGGGGAACGGCACCTGGGCGCCCAGGGCGGCCTTGACCGCTTCGGGAGCGGCGTTCAGCAGCGGGGTGTTGAAGATGCCCGGCAGGATGGTGTTCACCCGGATGCCTTCATTGGACAGGTCGCGGGCGATCGGCAGGGTCATGCCGACGACGCCGCCCTTGGACGCCGAATAGGCCGCCTGGCCGATCTGGCCGTCCTCGGCCGCCACGGAGGCGGTGTTGACGATGGCGCCGCGATCGCCGTCCGGCAGCGGGTCGAGGGTCAGCATGCCCGCCGCCGACTTGGCGATGCAGCGGAAGGTGCCGACCAGGTTGATCTGGATGATCATGTCGAAGTGCGACAGCGGGAAGTGTTTGATGTCCCCGGTGTTCTTGTCGCGGCTGGCCGTCTTGGCGGCGTTGCCGGTCCCGGCGCAGTTGACCAGGATACGCTCCTGGCCGTTGGCGGCCCGGGCCTTCTCGAAACCGGCGTCGACTTCGGCGTCGCTGGTCACATTGACGGCGCAGAAGGTCACGCCCAGTTCTTTCTCGAGCGCGGCGCCACGATCAGCCTGGCGGTCGAGGTCGAAGATGGCGACCTTGACGCCGTGGGCGACCAGGGCGCGGACAGTGGCCTCACCGAGGCCGGATGCGCCGCCGGTGACGACGGCGGAAATGGAGGAATCAAGCTTCATGGACGGCTCCCCGTGCGTTGTGTTGAACTACAGTCGAACAGCGGTTTAGTCCTATGAGCGCCAATTCCAAGCCATCACCCGACGTCAACTCGATCATCGACCCCTCGAAGGCCCTCGTTCCGGAGGTCGTCAAGGTCAATGAACAGCGGGTGGCGCGGGGCTTCTGGCCCAAGATCCGCAAGGTCGCGACGAAGGTTCCCTTCGCCGCCGACGCCCTTTCGGTGTGGTGGTGCGCCCGGGACCCCGAGACGCCCCGCGTGGCCAAGGGGGTCATGCTGGCGGCGCTGGCCTATTTCGTTCTGCCCACCGACGCGATCCCGGACATCGTGGCGGGGCTGGGTTTCACCGACGACGCGGCGGTGTTCGCCGCCCTGATCGCGGTGGTCGGCAAGCACCTCAAACCCGCGCACAAGGCGGCCGCCTCAGCGTTCCTCCGAAAGATCGCCGGGGACTGACATGGGCCCGGGGGGGACGCTGAGCTTCGACAATCCGGCCGCCATCGCCCTGTCGGTGATGGTCCTGGCGATGCTGGTCTACGGCCTGGCGCTGGTCGGGCGCGCGCCGTCCCTGCTCCGCACGGTCGTCAAGACGCTCGGCGTGGCGGCCCTGGCGGTCGCGGCGGCCCTCCAGCACGGGCCCTGGGTGCTGGTCGCCGCCCTGGCGGCCTGCGCTGTCGGCGACGCCTTCCTGTCGCGGGACCCGAAGCGCTGGCTGCCGGCCGGCCTCTTCGCCTTCCTCATCGGCCACGCCCTCTACATCACGCTGTTCGCCGCCTGGAAGGACCCGCTGCTCGATCCCGGCCCGGTCCGGCTGGCCGGCTTCGCGGCCATCGCGGCGCTGGCGGTCACGCTGCTGGCCTTCCTGTGGAAGCATCTGGGCGTGATGCGCCCGGCCGTGGTCCTCTATGTGATCGTCATCTCGACCATGACGGGCTTCAGCTTCATGCTCGACGCCGCCTTCTGGCCCGCCATGGTCGGCTCTGTCGCCTTCCTGGCCTCGGACGCGGTGCTGGCGGTCCGACTTTTCCGGGGCGAGGTGCTGTTCGGCTCGATCCGCGCCAGCGACTGGACGGTGTGGTTCCTCTACTGCGCGGCGCAGATCGGCATCACCGCGGCGTTCTTGAGCCTTTAGGCCCGCGCCTTCTTCGACAGCTGGTGCTCGCGCAGGGTGATGAACAGGGTCGAGACCACGACGATGGCCGCCCCGGCTATGGTCGCCCAGGTCGGGACCTCGTTGAAGATCGCAAAGCCGATGGCGGCGGAGAACACCAGCCGGGTGTAGTCGATCGGGGCCATGGCGGCGGCGTCGCCGATCTGCATGCCCTTGATGTAGCAGCCCTGGGTGATGGTGCCGAACACGCCCATGGCGGCCAGCAGCATGAGGTCGACCGGCGCCGGCCAGCGCCAGACGAACAGGGCCGGCGGCAGGGCGAAGGCCAGGCCCAGCACCGCCGACCAGACCAGCAGGGTGAAGGGGCTGTGGTCGCGGGTCATCACCTTCATGCCGGTGATGGTCATGGCGAAGCCCAGGGCCGCGCCCAGCGCCGCCGCCTGGCCCCAGCCGAAGCCGTGTCCCGGCGCGCCCGGCTGCAGCATGACCAGCACGCCGGCGAACCCGACCAGCGCCGCGCCGATTCGCAGCGGGCCCAGCGGCTCGCGCAGCACGAAGAAGGCCAGCGGCACCAGCCACAGGGTCCGCGTGAACGACAGGGCGTTGGCCTCGGCCAGGGGCAGGACCTGGAAGGCGTAGAAGCTCATGATCATGGCGATCGTGCCCACCGCCGAGCGGAAGAACAGGATGCCGGGCCGTGTGGTGTGGAAGGCGCCCCGCCAGTCGCGCAGGATCAGCGGGGCCAGGACCAGCAGCCCCGCGGCCTGGCGATAGAAGGTCTGCAGCGCCGCCGGATAGTCGTCGCCGAGGAACTTGATCAGCGTCGTCATGACCGTGAAGGCCAGCGCCGAGGCCAGCATCCACAGGGCGCCCCGGACGTTGGGGGCCAGCGCCGGCCGCTGCGACAGCGGCGCGACGGGAGGAACCTCGTCCGGCACGCGTCAGGACTTCTGCTGGGCCGCCATCGCCGTACGCATCTGCTCGGCCTGCTCGGGCGTGATGCCAAGGGCGTCGAGGATCGGGTTGTTCGCCTGCGGGTCCCAGGAGCCCCGGCCGCCGATGGTCAGGCCGCCATCGACGACGATGTGAGTTCCGGTCACGAACAGCGAGTCGTCGCAGGCCAGATAGAGGGCCGCGCGGGCGATGTCCTCGGGCATGCCGG
>JBIKTU010000291.1:0-3617 GCA_044347965.1 Caulobacter sp. | reverse complement strand
CCGACCATTACGGCGGCGTACTGTACGGCGGCGCCGGCGACGACGTGGCCGTGCCAGACCGCGCGGCGGAAGTGGAACTTCTTCATCAGGTAGAAGATCACGCCGGTCGAGTAGATCAGGCCGCCGATACCGAGCAGCAGCAGCGCCACCCAGCCCAGGCCGTCGATCATCGGCTTGATGGCCACCAGCACGATCCAGCCCAGCGCCACGTACAGCGCCACCCAGAAGCCGCGGCCCAGGCCCGGCAGGAACAGCTTGCCCAGGATGCCCAGCGTCGCCAGCGTCCAGACGCCGACGGTCATGCCGATCGACCAGGCGCCGGTCAGATTCTGGGTCGTGAAGGGCGTGTAGGAGCCGGCGATCATCAGGAAGATGCCCGCATGGTCGAACCGGCGCAGCACCGGCCGCCAGGTGTGCTTGCCGAAGTTGTAGGCCATCGAGCAGCCCAGCATGGTCATCATGCCGACCGCGTAGACGCCGACGGCCGCCACCTTGCCGAGGTCGCCGACGCCCACCGACAGACCCAGCATGATGCCGCCGCCGAACAGGGCGAAGGCAAGGCCGACGATGTGCACGACCAGGTCGGCGCATTTGGCGCCGGAGGTCGGGTAATGGGTGGCGGGCTTGTCCATGGGGAAAGACCGTATCCTGTTCCGGTGACGGCTTGAAGGCTCCCGGCGGCAACAGTTGACGAGCGATTGTTACAGCCGGAAGGCGACCAGCCGTTCGTAGTGCGGCCGGGCCGCCTCGGCGATCCGCCGCAGGTCGTCGGTGAGGGCCGGCGGCGCGGTCTCGTCCGGCGGCGGGCCAAAGCCCGTCGACCGCTCGACCGCATCATACCAGGCCGGGGCCCAGACGCCGTCGCTGTCGCGCGGCCCGGCCGGCCAGGCCAGCATGGCCGGATCGAAGGCGACGCCCAGCGCCGCGCACAGCCGGCCCAGCGTCGCGGCCGGATCGGCCAGCACGTCGCGGCCCTCGACCACCGGCGGCGGCGCGCCCAGCCGGTCGGCCTCGCGTTCGAAGAGTTCCCGCTGCCGCTCGACCCCGATGTCGGCCAGGGTGACCTCGCCGCGCTTGACGACATAGGAGGCCAGCACCCGGGCCGGGTCTCGGATCAGGAAGGCGTTGACCGCCCCGTCCGCCCAGTCGAGCCCGAACCCGTCCAGCATGTGGTGGGTCATGTGCTTCTGGTACCAGACCTTCGCGCCGCCGGGCGCAGGCCCGGCCAGGGCCGCCGCCACCGCGCGCCAGTCGGTCGGCTGCGAGGCGAGGACCTCGTCCCGCATGGGGTGGTCCAGCCCGGTCTCCGCCAGGTAGGCGGCGTAGAAGGGCTCGTCGCTGACCGCGCAGTCGGGCCGGTTCTCGAACGACCGCATCATCGCCGTGGAGATGTTGCGTGGCCCCGACCACATGCAGATGCGGATGGGCGCGCTCACAGCCCGGCGTCCCTGTCCTTCAGCCCCTCGTACAGGGCCCGCAGCTCGGCCGTGCGCGGGCCGGGCAGGGCGTGGGGCAGGGTGCGGCCGTCGATCTCGCGCACCGGGGTCAGGCCGCCGAAGGTGCCGGTGACGAAGGCCTCGTCGGCGTCGCGCGCGTCCTCGATCGGGAAGCGGTCCTGGCGCAGCGGGATCCTGGCCTCGCCGCACAGGGCGATGACATTGGCCCGGGTCACGCCGTTGAAGCAGAACTCGCCGGTCGAGGTCCGCACCTCGCCATCCTTCACCCAGAAGAAGTTGGTGGCGTTGCAGCTCGATACGAAGCCGTCCGGATCGAGCATCAGCGCCTCGTCGGCGCCGGCCCGGATGGCCTCGTTCAGGGCGATGATCAGGTTCAGCCGGCTATGGCTGTTGAGGCGCATGTCGAACATGTGGGCCGGGGTGCAGCGGATGCCGACCGTGGCCAGCTTAAGTCCCCGGGTGACGATGGCGGGGCTGGGGACCTTCCACTCGGCCAGGATGACGACCGTCGGGATGCCCAGCGCGTTGCGCGGGTCCTGGTTGGCGCCGGTCTTTTCGCCCCGGGTCACCATCAGCCGCAGGTGGACGCCGTCGTCCATGCGGTTGCCGCGCAGCAGGTCGTCCAGCGCCGCCGTCATCTGCTGGCGGCTCATGCCGATGTCGAGGGCGATCGCGTCCGCGCCCTGGTAGAGGCGGTCGAGGTGCTTCTCCAGGAACAGCAGCCGGCCCCGGTGCAGCCGAAGGCCCTCCCAGACGCCGTCGCCGACCACGAAGCCGGCGTCGAACACCGAGACCCGCGCGGCGTCGCGGGTGACCAGTTTCCCGTTCAGCCAGATCAGCGCGTTGGCGTTGCGCGGATCGGCGGCGAAGTCCTGGCTGCCGGCCATGATCAGGCTCCCGGTTGCGGTCCGAAGGCCGCGGTCAGGGCGGCGGAGTCCAGCCCTTCGACCTCGACCTGCTTGAGCCGGCCCGTCTGGCCGGCGGCGATGTGGACGGAGGATCTGCTGACGCCCAGCGTCTTCGACAGCAACACTGTCAGGGCGGCGTTGGCATCGCCCTCGACCGGCGGGGCGGCGACCCGCGCCTTGAGTAAGGGCCGCCCGTCCGCCCCGGTCGCCCAGCCCTCGACCGCGTCGCGCCCGCCGCGCGGGGTGAGGCGGACGGCCAGGCGCATGGTCAGATCAACAGGCCGCGAACGGCGCCGTACGCCGCCGGCAGCAGGATGCTGCGCGTGCCCTGCAGCAGCAGGAACAGCACGATGAAGCTCAGGTCCACGCCGCCGAGCGGCGGCACGAAGCGGCGGATCGGCCCCAGCAGAGGCTCGGTGAGGCGCTGCAGGCCATAGTAGAGGCTGCTCGCCAGGCGGTTCCGCAGGTTGATGATGTCGAAGGCGACGAGCCAGGACAGTACGGCCGCGATGATCAGCGCGATGATCAGAAGGCCGAGAAGGCTGCTGATGATGAAGAAGACGAAATCGACGAGGGCGAACATGGCGCGGCTGTCCCGGGGGGCGTTGATGAGACCGCTTCTAGCCGTCGCGCGGCAGGCCAGCAAGTCGCGCTCCGGCCCCCGGCCGGCGAGGCTCCTGACTTGCGCTTGACAGCCGGGGAGCCCCCGCCGTATTTGCCGCGCTCTTCTCTCTCTGAGAGGGGGCCGTAGCTCAGTTGGTAGAGCGCCTCGTTCGCAATGAGGAGGTCAGGGGTTCGACTCCCCTCGGCTCCACCAGGGAGCAGCCGGGTCTCGCGCCGGCGTTCGCGCCGACGGCGCGAGAGACGCTTGCCGCCCCCGGGCTCCTGTCTTACCCAGAGCATCCGGGCCGATGCGGGCGCCCGGTGTCGGCGCGCTTCGCCCAAGGCTTGCTCTGCGCCGTACGCCCGCCGTCCGGCAAGGGAGCGCCTGTGTTTTCCATGTCCCCTCCCCCCAGCCGCCGCCGTTCGGGAGCTGCCAGCCGCGCGCTCTCATTCTTGGTGATGACCGCGGCGATCGCGGTTTCGCACCCCGTCCTGGCGCAGGAACGGTCGCCCTGGTCCGTCAGGAGCGCGCTCGGCGCCCCGGAGCCGCTGAGGGTCTCGGGAAGCTTCCGGACGCGATACGAGGCGATCGACGGGCAGACTCGCCCCGGTTTCGAGCCTGAAAGCGACCTCGTCAGCCTGCGCACCA
>JBIKTU010000290.1:0-3621 GCA_044347965.1 Caulobacter sp. | reverse complement strand
TTCGACGCTGTTGTAGTAGCCGGTGTGGTCGCCGTAGGGGCCCTCGTCCTCGAACTCGTCGAGCAGGACGTGGCCCTCGATGACGATCTCGGCCTGGGCCGGAACCATCAGCGGCACGGTCTTGGCCGGCACCAGATCGACCTTGGACCCGCGCAGCAGGCCGGCGAACTGGTACTCCGACAGGGTGTCCGGCACCGGGGTCACCGCGGCCAGGATCACGCCCGGATCGGCGCCGATCACCGCGCAGGCGGGGAGCGGGTCGCGACGGCCGGCCTTCTTGTGACGGCCGTAGTGCTGCGCCCCGCCGCGGTGGGCCAGCCAGCGCATGATCGCCCGGTCCTTGCCCAGCACCTGCATGCGGTAGATGCCGAGGTTGAAGTCGTCTTCCTTGGAGTCCGACGGCCCCCTGGTGACGATCAGCGGCCAGGTGATCAGCGGCGCGGGCTCGCCCGGCCAGCAGGTCTGGACCGGCAGCTTCGTCAGGTCGAGCTGGTCGCCCTTGAAGACAATTTCCTGCACCGGCGCCTTTTTCACGACCTTCGGCCGCATCGACATCACAGTCTGCGCCAGCGGCAGCAGCTCCATGGCGTCCTTGATGCCGCGCGGCGGCTCCGGCTGGCGCAGGAAGGCCAGCAGCTCGCCGACCTCGCGCAGCTCGCCGGCCGTGGTGCGGGGCTCCCCGCCGAGGGTCACACCCAGCGCCACCCGCTTCACCGTGCCGAACAGATTGGCGAGGCATGGCATCGGCGAGATCGTGCCGTCCGGCATCACCGGCTTTTCGAACAGCACCGCCGGTCCGCCCGTGGCCAGCAGCCGGGTGCAGATCTCGGTCATCTCCAGCACGGTGGAGACCGGCTCGGTCACCCGAACCAGCTCGCCGTCCGCTTCCAGTTTGGTGATGAAGTCCCGCAGCGACCGATAGGCCAAGGTGTTGCTCCTGTTACGCGGGGCGGAAGCTAGGGCGGGGACCCGGTCCTGTCACGTCGTCCGCGGCTGTTTTCGCGCGAGAAGGCCGTCGAGGGCGACCAGCAGAAGGCCCGGGACAAGGAAGCCCAGCAACAGACCGACCATGTTCAGCATAACCCCGGGATAGCCGAGCTTGCCGACGTCCATGAAGGGGTAGGGGTAGAAGCCGCTGACCGCGCCATGCAGCAGGGTCCAGGCCCCGTACAGCGTCGGGACGACCAGCCAGGTCACCGCGTCCCGCCAGCGCAGGCCGCCGCGCGGCGTGAAGACCAGCCAGTCCACCAGGATGGCGATCGGCATGACGTAGTGGAGCATGTAGTCGTTGGCCAGTTGCAGCCCCTTGGGCTCCCACAGCGACCGCAGCAGCAGGTGGTAGATGATCATCACCACCACGGCGAACACCGTGGTCGCCCCGCGCGGACTGGCGGCGGCCCACCACCGCCCCGCCCGCGACTCCGGCGCCAGGACCGGCACAGTGAAGGCGAACGCGATCAGGAAGTTGGTCACGATCGTGAAGTAGCTGACGTACTCGACCGTCCGCTCAAGGATCGCCGCGACCGTCAGGGCCTTGAGAAACAGGCCGTACTGGACGCCCAGGGTTATCCAGGCGAGCACAGCGAAAATCCGTCGGTACAGTGTCATGCGCCCCCCGGCGTCCCGCCGCCTCAGCCGGCGGCGTCTCTTATCCGGACCATGGCTCGCGTCGCGAGTTTGCGCCAGCGCCGCTCCAGAAAGCCGCGTAGCTGGTCGTGATCGAGCGTGGCCAGCCGGGCCAGCACGATCGGATAGCCGTCGTAGTGCTTCGTGACATGGAAGGTCGCCGGCTCGGCCTCGATCAGCAGGTCACGCTCATCGAGCGGCACCTCCTGGAGCACGGCGCTGTCGTCCTCGTCACGGACGCGGGTGAAGAACTTTCCCCGCACCTTGAAGGAGGACATCCCGTAGCTGGTCCCCGCCTCGGCGCCGGGGAAAGACAGGACGATGGCCGCGAACTCTTCCCTCGTCATCACGCCTCCGACGTCACGTCGAAGGCCGGGATCCATGGTCCCTGGGCGCGGTGGCAGCCGCATGCCCCCCGGCCTGCGCCGGGGAAACGGATAGGGTTCAATACCCCAGCGCCACGCCGTCCTTGCGCATCTCGGTGGCGGCGGCGTAGCGGCCGGGCCAGCGCTCGATGGCCTGGTAGCCGCCGTAGCCGCCCGGATTGTCGCCCAGCGGCCAGCCGATGGCGGCCAGGGCCTTGCGGGTGGCGTCCGGCACGCCGCTCTCCAGATGCAGTTCGCCGGGATGACCCAGCTGCTGTCCGGTCGGCTCCATGCCGCCCTCGTGGTGCCAGCGGGGACTGTCGCCGGCCGCCTGCAGGTCGAGGCCGAAGTCGACCATGTTGCTGATGATCTGGGCCTGGCCCTGGGGCTGCATGTCGCCGCCCATCACGCCGAAGGCCAGCCAGGGTTCGCCGCCCCGGACCGCGAAGCCGGGGATGATGGTCTGGAACGGCCGCTTGCCGGGCGCATAGACATTGGGATGTCCGTCGGTCAGGGCGAACAGCTCGCCCCGGTTCTGCAGCATGAACCCGGTGCCGTCCGGCGCCAGGCCGCTGCCCATGCCCCGGAAGTTGGACTGGATGATCGAAACCATCATCCCGTCGCTGTCGGACGTGCAGAAGTAGGTGGTGTCGCCCTTTGACGGGGCCTGGCCCGGGAAGGCCGGGTTGAGGATGGCGTTCGGCCTGATAAGCTTCGCCCGCTGGGCGGCGTAGTCCTTGGAGTTAAGCCACTCCAGAGGGATTTTCGCGAAATCAGGGTCGGCGAAGTATCGGCCGCGATCCTCGTAGGCCAGGCGCTTGGCCTCGACGGCGTGGTGGATGGACGCCGCCGACTGGAAGCCCATCGCCTTGACGTCGAACTGTTCGAGAATGTTCAGCAACTGCAGCGTCGACAGGCCCTGGGTGTTGGGCGCCAGGCCGTAGACGTCGACGCCGCGATAGCCGCTGACCAGCGGCGTGGTCCATTCGCTGCGATGGGCCCTAAGGTCGGCGCGGGTCATCCAGCCGCCGATCCGCTTGAAATAGGCCTCGATCGCCTCGGCGATCGGCCCGTCATAGAAGGCGTCGCGGCCGCCCTGGGCGATCTGGCGATAGGTCTTCGCCAGGGCCGGGTTGCGGAACACCTCGCCCTCACGTGGCGCGCGGCCGTCGGTCATCCAGACGGCGTTGAAGTTGGCGACCTCCTCGATCCCGGAGGCCGGATTGTTGTAACGGCGAGCAGAGCTGGCCAGGTAGTAGGCGACGTTCTGGGTGACCGGCGCCCCCTCCTCGGCCTGGGCGATGGCCGGATCGAACAGATCCTTCCAGGGCAGCTTGCCGTAGCGCTGGTGCAGGTCCCACCAGGCCTGGACCGCGCCGGGGACGCTGACGGTGATGGCTCCGAAGCTCGGGATGAGGCCGTTCTTCGCCCGGCCACGCACCGTCTCCAGCGACAGCCCCTTCGGCGAGCGGCCCGAGCCGTTGAGGCCGACGACCTTCTTCGTCTTCGGGTCCCACAGCATCACGAAACAGTCGCCGCCGATGCCGCAGGCGATGGGCTCCAGCAGGCCCAGGCAGGCGTTGGCGGCGATGGCCGCGTCGATGGCGCTGCCGCCCTTCTTCAAGGTCTC
>JBIKTU010000289.1:0-3630 GCA_044347965.1 Caulobacter sp. | reverse complement strand
CACCGCGACGGTGGACTTCAGCTTCAGGAAGGTGCCGTCGCTCTCGTCGGCCTCGACGACGATCCAGTCGCCCTCCCCCACCTTGGCGTTGGTGCCGTAGGCGTTGATGATCCCGCCGTTGACCACGGTCGGATCGAGCCCGCCGGCGTCCAGCAGGGCGGCGATCATCGAGGTGGTGGTGGTCTTGCCGTGCGTGCCGCCCACCGCGACCGAGAACTGCAGCCGCATCAGTTCGGCCAGCATCTCGGCGCGGCGGACCAGCGGCAGCCGGCGCTCGCGGGCGGCGACCATCTCGGGATTGTCGGCCTTCACCGCGGTCGAATAGACCACGGCCGAGGCGTTCTCGACGTTCTGCGCGGCCTGGCCGATGAAGATCCTGGCGCCCAGCTTCTCCAGCCGCTCGGTGTTGGCGCTGGCCTTCAGGTCGCTGCCCTGCACCGTGTAGCCGATGCGGATCATGATTTCGGCGATGCCGCTCATGCCGATGCCGCCAATGCCGATGAAGTGCACGGGACCAAGTTCGAAGGGTACGGGGCGGCGGCGCTGGATCATGGGAAGCGGCTTAGACGATTTGTGCGGGCGCCGGAATACGGGCGTTGACGTCACTGCGTCCTTCGACACGCCCGCTGCGCGGGCTGCTCAGGATGACGTGTTCAGAAGGCCATCCATCTACGTCATGCTGAGCAGCGGTCGCAGACCGCGTGTCGAAGCACGCAGGGTGCGACGCGTCTACCCCCCCAGCGCCGTCCGCTCGACCAGATCCGCCAGCCGCTCAGCCGCGTCGGGCCGGGCCACGGACCGGGCGCCTTTGGCCATGTTCTCGAGCCAGGCGGGATCCTTGAGCAGCGCCTTGAGGGCCGCTGCCATTTCGTCGACCGTCAGTTCATCCTCGGACGCCACCGCCGCCGCGTCGGCGTCGGCCAGCAGTCTGGCGTTGAAGGTCTGGTGGTCATCGGCGGCGATCTTCAGCGGCACCAGCAGCGACGGCTTGCCGGCCACCGCCAGCTCGCAGACCGTCGAGGCGCCGGCCCGGCCGATGACCAGGTGCGCGTCGCTCAGCCGGCCGGCCATGTCGCGGAAGAAGGGCGCCACCTCGGCCTTGACCAGGGCGTCGGCATAGATGCGCCGGGCGATATCCATCGACTCCTTGCGGGTCTGCTGCTGGACCTGCAGCCGGGCGCGCAGGTCCTCGGGCAGCCGCAGGATGGCTTCGGGCACCATCTCCGACAGCAGACGGGCCCCCTGGCTGCCGCCGGTGATCAGCAGGCGGATTGGGCCGTCGGCCGTCGGCGCCTCGTAGGGCAGTTCGGCCAGGGCGCGGATCTCCGGCCGGACGGGGTTGCCGACCACATGGGCCCGGGCCTTCACCTTCGGCTTGGCTTTCTCGAGCGTCGGGAAGGCGCAGGCAACCTCGCGAACGCTGCCGGACAGGAAACGGTTCACGCGGCCCAGGACTGCGTTCTGCTCGTGGATCACGGTCGGCCGGCCCTGGCTCAGCGCCGCCAGCAGCGACGGCAGGGACGGATAGCCGCCAAAGCCGACGACGACCGCCGGATCCATGCGCTTGAAGAAGCCGCGGGCCTGCATCGTGCCCTGCAGCACAGCTGCGCCGGCCTTGAGCATGCCCATCGGGTCGCCGGAACGGGCGGTGGCCGCCGAGAGGGTGATGCGCAGGTCGGCCGGGAACTTGTCGGCGTAGAGCGCGCCGCGCTCGTCCGTCGCCAGCAGAATCCGCCAGCCGCGCGCCGTCAGCGCCTCGGCGAGCGCCTGGGCCGGGAACAAATGGCCGCCGGTTCCCCCGGCGGCGACCACTGCAAGTCTGGCTGGCATGGACTCTCTTTAGGCGAAGGCGCCGGCGCGGGCGAGGCCTTCGTTGGCCGCATAGGCGCCCGGCCGCTTGCGCGTCAGCCCCAGCGCCATGCCCAGCGTCAGGCCCATGGCCAGCATCGAGGAGCCGCCGTAGCTGATGAACGGCAGCGTCATGCCCTTGGTCGGGATCATGTTGAGGTTCACCGCGACGTTGATCAGGGCCTGTTGCCCCACCAGCACGAACAGCCCGGCGGCCGCGACCTGCTCGAACGGATCGGACAGCCGCAGCGAGCGGTAGAGGCCGCGGATGACCAGGAAGGCGAACAGGCTGATCAGGGCCAGCGAGAAGATCAGGCCGTACTCCTCGGCCAGCACGGAGTAGGCGAAGTCGGTGTGCATGTCGGGTACGCCGCGCTTCATGACCCCCTCGCCCGGGCCCCGGCCGAACAGGCCGCCGGCGGCGATGGCTTCGGAGGCCTGGCTGATCTGGTGCTTGTCGGCCTTGTCGGGGCTCAGGAAGGTGTCGACCCGGGCATGGACGTGCGGGATCAGGAAGTAGGTGCTGCCCAGCCCGATGACGGCGGTCACGCCCAGCCCCATGATCCAGCTGATCGGCACCCCCGCCATCCAGAAGGCGGCGCCGAAGGCGACGGTGATCAGCACCGTCTGGCCGACGTCCGGCTGAACCAGCAGCAGCGCCACGGCCAGGCCGTACAGGCAGAAGGCGATGAAGACGCCGGGGACGCCCTCGCCCTTCTGGCCCTCGGCGAACATCCAGGCGACCAGAACGATCAGCGCCGGTTTCATGAACTCCGACGGCTGCAGGGTGAAGCCGGCGATGTTGATCCAGCGCGTCGCGCCCTTGGCCTCGTGGCCCAGGAACGGCAGCGCCGCCATCATCAGGATTGTCAGGGCGTAGACGATGAAGGCCGTCCGCCGGACTCCCCGCGCCGTCAGCATCGAACTGACGATCAGGATGGCCAGGGCGGCAACGCCGAACACGCTCTGGCGGATGGCGAAGTGGAACGACGCGTCATAGTGCAGCCGGGCCGCCGCGGCCGGGCTGGTGCCGAACGACAGCAGCACGCCGAGCGTGATCAGGATGGCGACCGATCCCAGCAGCCAGTGGTCGGTCGTCCACCACCAGCGACCCAGCGCGGTGCGGTCCGAACGGGCGAAGGGGTGGACGCTGCCGGTCATGCGCGCGCTCCCTTGAGGGCGGGCCTGCCGAGACCTTCGACGGCGGCGCGGAACGCCTCGCCCCGGGCCTCGAAATCGCTGAACTGGTCGAAGGAGGCGCAGGCTGGCGACAACAGCACCACGGCGTCCTCGCCGCTGGCGTCGGCATCGGCCCAGGCGGCGGCCACGGCGGCCTCGATCGTGCCGGTCTTGAGATAGTCGGCCTTGCCGTCGAGCGCCTTGGCGAAGTCGTCCTGGGCTTCGCCGACAAGGTAGGCCTTGGCCACGCGCGGGAAGAGGTCCTTGAGCGGGGCGATGCCGTCAGACTTGGCCCGACCGCCGGCGATCCAGTAGACGCGCGGGTAGCTGCTGAGCGCCTGGCGCGCGGCGTCGGCGTTGGTGGCCTTGGAGTCGTTGACGAAGCGGACCAGGCCGCGAATTCCGACCGTCTCCATGCGATGGGCCAGACCCGGGAAGGTCATCAGCCCTTCGGCGGCGACCTCGGCCGGGATGCCCAGGGCCCGGGCGGCGGCATAGGCGGCGGCGGCGTTCTGCCAGTTGTGCCGGCCGGGCAGCGAGCGGGCGCGCACCAGATCGGCGACCTCGATCACCCGGTCGCCGGTGGCGTCATACAGCACGCCC
>JBIKTU010000288.1:0-3634 GCA_044347965.1 Caulobacter sp. | reverse complement strand
CCGCGGCGTCGAGCGCAGCGTGGCCATCTCCAGCCTTGGCCAGGATCTGCTCCCCCGCGACCGCTCGGCGCGGCTCTGGGCCCAGACCGAGCGGCTGCATGCCCATGCCGTGGCCCGTCGCTGGGATGATCTTCCCGCTGCGTTCGAAGGTCTGTGGCGCTTCCTGGACGTCCCGGTCGCCGGCACATGGCGCGACCGGCTTATGCCCGACGGGTCCTTTGTCGAGGAAGCCGCTCCGGCCAGTTCGCTCTACCATATCGTTTCGGCCGCGGCGGCGCTGGACAGCGCCTGCGCGCCGGCAAGGTGATGGGCCTGTCAGTTATTCTGAGTCCGACCAGAGGGTTAGCCGCCTTGCGTCGCTAGTGCCGCTTCCTTACTTGCCAGGCTAGAGGAAGCCCTTGTCTCGCGACGGTGGCCTCAGGAGTTCTGCATGGCTTCCGACACATCCACAGCCCTCGCGTCCGCGCCCGGCGCCCTATCCGATGAGACCATGAGCCCCACCCTCTCGCCCGCCCGCCTGACGCACCTGCAGCGCCTCGAAGCCGAGAGCATCCACATCATGCGTGAAGTGGCGGCCGAGGCGGAGCGTCCGGTGATGCTCTATTCGATCGGCAAGGACAGCGCGGTGATGCTGCACCTCGCCGCGAAGGCTTTCTTTCCGAGCCGACTGCCCTTCCCGCTGCTGCACATCGACACCACCTGGAAGTTCCAGGCCATGTACGAGATGCGGGAGCGGCTCGCCCGCGAACTGGGCTTCGACCTGCTGGTCCACAAGAATCCGGAGGCCGAAGCGGCGGGCATCAACCCGTTCGACCACGGCACGGCCCACACGGACCTGTGGAAGACCGTGGGCCTCAAGCAGGCGTTGGAGAAGTACGGATTCGACGCGGCCTTCGGCGGCGCCCGCCGCGACGAGGAGAAGAGCCGGGCCAAGGAGCGGATCTTCTCGTTCCGCTCGGCGGAACAGCGCTGGGATCCCAAGAACCAGCGGCCCGAGCTGTGGAAGCTCTACAACGCCCGCAAGAACAAGGGCGAGAGCATCCGGGTGTTCCCGATCTCCAACTGGACCGAGCTGGACATCTGGCAATACATCCACCTGGAGAACATTCCCATCGTGCCGCTCTACTTCTCCGGCGTCCGGCCGGTGGTCGAGCGCGACGGTACGCTGATCATGGTCGACGACGACCGCTTCAGACTTCGGCCGGGCGAGGTTCCTGAAATGAAGTCGGTGCGGTTCCGCACCCTCGGCTGCTACCCGCTGACCGGCGCGGTGGAGAGCACGGCCTCGACGCTTCCCGAGATCATCCAGGAGATGCTGCTCGCCACCACCAGCGAGCGCCAGGGTCGGGTCATCGACCATGACCAGACCGCCTCGATGGAGAAGAAGAAGCAGGAGGGCTACTTCTGATGAGTGCGTACAAACCCGCCGATCTCATCGAGACGGACATCGACGCCTACCTGCACCAGCACCAGCACAAGACGCTGCTGCGCTTCATCACCTGCGGCAGCGTCGACGACGGCAAGTCGACCCTGATCGGCCGGCTGCTCTACGACAGCAAGATGATCTTCGAAGACCAGCTTGCGGCTCTGGAGGCCGACAGCAAGAAGGTCGGCACCCAGGGCGGAGCGATCGACTTCGCGCTGCTGGTCGACGGCCTGGCCGCCGAGCGCGAGCAGGGCATCACCATCGATGTCGCCTATCGCTTCTTCGCCACCGACCATCGCAAGTTCATCGTCGCCGATACGCCCGGCCATGAGCAGTACACCCGCAACATGGTCACCGGCGCCTCGACGGCCGACGCCGCCGTGGTGCTGATCGACGCGCGGCGCGGCGTTCTGACCCAGACCCGCCGGCACAGCTACCTCGTCAACCTGCTGGGCATCCGCAAGGTTGTCGTGGCGGTCAACAAGATGGATCTGGTCGGCTGGGATCAGGCGATCTTCGATGGGATCGTCGCCGAGTATCGCGACTTCGCCAACCTGATCGGCCTGACCGATTTCACCGCCATCCCGATGAGCGCGCTGGACGGCCAGAACATCACCGAGCCGAGCCCGGCCGCGCCCTGGTACGACGGCCCGCCGCTGATGCGCTGGCTGGAGTCGATCGAGGTCGAGGACGCCCTGCCCTCGCAGCCGTTCCGCATGCCGGTGCAATGGGTCAACCGCCCCAACCTCGACTTCCGCGGCTTCAGCGGGCAGATCGCCGCCGGCACGGTGAAGCCGGGCGACCGGGTCAAGGTGCTTCCGTCGGGTCGCGAGAGCCGCGTGGCGCGCATCGTCGTGCTGCCGGGCGACCTGGACAGCGCCCAGGCGGGCCAGTCGGTGACCATCACCCTGACCGACGAGATCGACATCTCGCGCGGCGATGTCCTTGTGGCCGCCGACAATCCCTCGCCGGTCGCCAACCAGTTCGAGTCCACCATCGTCTGGATGGACGACGAGGCGATGCTGCCGGGCCGACCCTACCTGATGAAGATCGGGGCCCAGACCGTTGGCGCCACCATCACCGAGCCCAAGTACCGGGTGCAGGTCAACACGCTGGAGCACATCGCGGCCAAGCGGCTGGAGCTCAACGAGATCGGCGTCTGCAACCTGTCGCTGGACCGGGCGATTCCGTTCGAGGCCTATGCGACCAATCGCGACCTCGGCGGTTTCATCCTGATCGACCGCCTGAGCAACCGCACGGTCGGGGCCGGGATGCTGCACTTCGCGCTGCGCCGGGCCGACAATATCCACTGGCAGGCCACCGACATCCACAAGGCGGCCCGCGCCGCCCAGAAGGGCCAGAAGGGCCGTGTCATCTGGTTCACCGGCCTCAGCGGCGCCGGCAAGTCGACCATCGCCAACCTGGTCGAGAAGCGTCTGCACGCCCTGGGCCGCCACACCTATCTGCTAGACGGCGACAACGTCCGCCATGGTCTGAACAAGGACCTGGGCTTCACCGAGGAAGATCGGGTCGAGAACATCCGCCGGGTGGCCGAGGTCAGCAAGCTGATGGTGGACGCCGGGCTGATCGTGCTGACCGCCTTCATCAGCCCGTTCCGCGCCGAGCGCCGCATGGCCCGCGAGATGCTGGAGGACGGCGAGTTCGTGGAGGTCTACGTCGAGACCCCCCTGGCCGTGGCCGAGCAGCGCGACGTGAAGGGCCTCTACAAGAAGGCCCGCGCCGGCGACCTGAAGAACTTCACCGGCATCGACAGCCCCTATGAAGCGCCGGAGAACGCCGAGCTTACGGTCGATACCACGACCCTCTCACCGGTCGAGGCGGCGGAGACGATCGTGGCGTGGCTGGAGGCGGAGGGCCTCTGATCTAGAAGGTCAGGCGCCAGTCCACCGCCCCGCCAAAGGCGATGTCCGCGTCGGCCCTGTGCCCGTTGTTGAAGGCGGCCACGGTCCGAAGTCGCCACAGACCCCAGGCGCCGAAGTCGCGGTTCAGGATCAGCTTCAGGTCGACCTCCCGACCGCTGGGGCTGGCCGTGAAGCGCCGCACCGAATAGGTCGTCGGCTCGCGCCAGTCAGCCGGGATGTCGGCCAGGACGGTGCTGAAGACGCCGCTTTCGATGCGCAGCGGCTGCTCCAGTTCCAGGGCGAAGCCGTCGCAGGCAAGCCCGATCAGACCGCAGTCGCCATAGGC
>JBIKTU010000287.1:0-3638 GCA_044347965.1 Caulobacter sp. | reverse complement strand
ACCTTCAGGGCCTGCGCTCGTGAGGCAGCGAAGCCGTGTTTCCAGTCTCCCTCCCACTTGTGGGGAGGGTGGCTCGACGAGCGCAGCGAGACGAGACGGGTGGGGCAAGCAGCGATCCTCACCTGACTCAGAGAACTGCCACCCCTTGCCCCACCCTGACGCGCATCGCGCGTCTGTCCCTCCCCACAAGGGGGAGGGAGGGCGCCGTCGGGGACAGGCCCGGAAGGGCGTGCCCCCGTCCCGTCACCCCCGGCCGCTGGTCGGGATGTCCTTGAAGGCCACGTCCTTGTCGACACGGATATCCCCGGGCAGGCCCAGGACGCGCTCGGCGATGATGTTGCGCAGGATCTCGTCGGTGCCGCCCTCGACGCGGGTGGCGGGCGAGCGCAGCAGCATCTGCTGGAAGCGGGCGCCGGCCGAGGCGATCTCCGGATCGGAGACAACGCCGCCCTGGCCCTGCAGGTCGAGCGCGAACATCGCCAGCTCCTGCATCGTGGCGCCGGCGACCAGCTTGCCGATCGAGTTCTCCGGTCCGGGGGTCTCGCCCTTGGAGAGGGCGGAGATGGCCCGCATGCCGGTGTACTTCAGGCCGCTGGCCTTGACGGCGTACTGCGCCAGCCGCGAGCGGACGGACCTGTCCTCGATGGCCAGGCCGTCCTCGGTCTGCAGGTTCATGCAGAAGTCGAACAGCTCCGGGAAGCCGGTCGGCATGCCCGAGCCGATGGACAGGCGCTCGTTCATCAGGGTGGTCAGGGACACCTTCCAGCCGTCGCCGACCGCGCCCAGGCGCTGGCTGTCGGGAATGCGGACATCGGTGAAGTAGACCTCGTTGAAGCCCGACTGGCCGTTGGCCTGCTTGATCGGCCGGATGTCGATGCCCGGGGACTTCATGTCGATCCAGAACATGGTCAGGCCCTTGTGCTTGGCCACGTTCGGGTCGGTGCGGGTAATCACGATGCCGTAGTCGCTGTGCTGGGCGCCGCTGGTCCAGATCTTCTGGCCGTTGATGATCCAGTCGCCGGAGCCGTCCGTCACAGGGATCGCCGCGGTGCGCAGGCCGGCCAGGTCAGAGCCGCCGGCCGGTTCGCTGAACAGCTGGCACCAGATGTGCTCGCCGGACGCCAGCGGCGGCAGGAGTTTCTCCTTGGTCGCCTCGTCGGCCCAGGCCATGACCGTCGGGCCGCACATGCCGTGGCCGATGATGAACAGGCCGCTGAGGGCACCGTAGACGCCCTCTTCCTGGCCCCAGATGACCCGTTCGATCGGCGTGGCGCCACGGCCGCCGTAGGCCTTGGGCCAGTGCAGGCAGGCCCAGCCGGCCTCCGCCTTCTTCTTCTGCCAGGCCTTGGCGACCTGGATCGGGTCGACGCTCTTGAGGCCGTTGTTGCCGAACCCGCCGGTCTTCAGCTCCGCCTCGAGTTCGTGGGGGGCGTTGGCCTGGATCCAGTCGCGGGCGACGGCGCGGAAGGCGGCTTCTTCAGGTGTATCGTCGAAGTTCATGATCTTGCTCCGAAATCAGGCGGCGGCCGGGGCGTCGTTACGCTGGCGCAGGCGGTCGATCAGCAGGTCTTCCCAGGTCGATTGCGATCCCAGGGCGAGGGCGAGGCCGTTGGCGCGGCGATAGAAGAGGTGGCAGTCGAAGGCCCAGGTGAAGCCCATGCCGCCGTGCACCTGGATGTTGTTCTTGGCGCAATGCTGGAAGGACTGGGTGGCCGAGACCCGCGCCGTCGCCGCCGCCACCGGCAGCTCCGCCGAACCGGTCGAGAGCGCCCAGGCGCCGTAGTAGGCGTTGGAGCGGGCCAGGGTCGCCGAGACATACATGTCGGCCAGCAGGTGCTTCACGGCCTGGAAAGAGCCGATGGGCCGGCCGAAGGCCATGCGGTCGAGCGCATAGTCGCGGCCCATCTCCAGCGCCCGGTCGCTGCCGCCGACCTGTTCGAAGGCGACCAGCACGGCGGCGTGGTCCAGCACCTCCGACGCCAGGCGCCAGCCGTCCCCGGCGACGCCGAGCAGCTGGGCAGGCGCGTCCTTGAAGGTGAGGGCGGCCTGGCCGCGGGTGGGGTCGATGCTGTCCAGCGTCTCGCGGGTCACGCCGGCGCCGTTCAGGTCGACGAGGTAGAGCGAGACCTTGCCGGCCTCGCGCGCGGCGACGATGGCGAGGTCAGCGATGTCGCCGTCCGCCACCGGCGACTTCACGCCGTTGAGCTTTCCGCCGGAGACGGTCGCCTTGATCGACTTCTCGGTCGCCCGACCAACGCCCTCGGCCAGGGCCAGCGTGCCGATGGCTTCGCCGGAGGCCAGCTTCGGCAGCCAGGCCTGCTTCTGGTCTTCCGAGCCCGCCAGCATCAGCGCCTCGGCGGCCTGGTAGATGGACGAGGCCATCGGCACCGGCGCCAGCGCGCGACCCAGCTCCTCGGCGATCACGCAGAGCTCCAGGTGGCCAAGGCCCACGCCGCCGTATGCCTCCGGAATGGCGGCGCCCAGGAAGCCCATCTCTGCCAGCCCCTTCCAGAGCTCGGCGTCGTAGGATTGCTCGCCCTCGAGCACGGCGCGCACGGCGGCCGGGCTGCAGCGGTCCGCAAGGAAACGCCGCGCCTGGTCGCGCAGCTGCTTCTGGTCGTCCGAGAAATCGAAATTCACCTGGGGCCTCCCGTCGCCGGCGCGGCTCGCCGGTCTGTCGAAAGACACGTTGAACGCCCTCACGCGAGGTCAGCCAAGTCCTGTCCGCAATCGCCTTCGTGTCCGGTCGTCTGCCGACCATCGGGCAGGCTGGAAAGCGGACGTTTCCCGGGCGAGAGTAGCGCCCTGTGGTCAGGACCCGGGCAACGGCGCCGTTAGGGTGGAGAAAGAGGCTGTCCGGGTCCTGGACACCGGCCCCGGGAGGAAATTGTGAAAGCTACGATGAGGGTCGCCATGCTGGCGCTGATCGCTTCGGCCAGCCTGATCGCAGGCGGGGCCCGGGCGCAGGAACTGTGGGGCGGAACGGGCGTGGGCATGACGCCGGACGCGGTCCGAAAGGCCTTTCCCGCCGCGCAGGCCACGCCTGATCCGGCGCGGAAGACCAGCTTCGGCACATTGCTGGTCTCCATCCCGGAGGTTGACGTGTTCGGCCATCGCGGCCGGGCGGACTTCTATTTCGACGGGGACAGGCTCACGACGGTGCGCCTCATCGTCGAGCCGCAGGATCTGACCCAGCAATCCAACAGGCTTGTCGTCGAGAAGATTCAGGCGGAGCTCGGTCGGCCTCCCGAGTGTGTTCTGGGGTTGCTTTGCAGCTGGCGTCTGCCGACGCGCACCGTCGCGTTCAGCGCCGGCAGGCTTCAACCGGGAAGCTATTTGATGGTCGAGTATACCGGCCCCTCGGCGGCCCGCGCACGATGAGCGGCTCGCTCCAGGCCGGACGCGGCCGCCCGTTTTCCCGCGTGCCCAGGTCCCCACGCCGTGGCACGGTCTGGCAGTAGCCAGGATGAGGATCAGGCCATGATCACCGTGTTCGGCGGGCAGACCTCACGATCGCTGCGGGTCGTCTGGTTGCTGGAGGAGATGGGTCTGCCCTACCGCGTGCGGCAGGTGGATATGCTGGCCGAAACGCCGGACGCCGGGCTGCTGGCGGTCAATCCGGCCTACTACATCCCGGC
>JBIKTU010000285.1:0-3645 GCA_044347965.1 Caulobacter sp. | reverse complement strand
GGGTCGGGCATCCTGGTCCTTCCCGACGGAACCCGCAAACGCGCCGCCTTCGCCGCGCACAACGGCCAGCCCTTCCTCGGCATTGCCCGGCCAATGCGCGAGCGCGGTCTGCTCAAGGATTCCGACACCTCGGGCGACGCGATCCGCCGCTGGCTCGCCGAGCACCGCGGCCCGGAAGCCAACGAGATCATGCGTCTCAACCCGCGCTACGTCTTTTTCCGGATGAGCGACGACGACGGCAAGGAAGCGAGCGGCGCCGCCGGAGTACCCCTGCCCGCCGGCCGCGCCATCGCGGTGGACCTGTCTCGCCATGATGTCGGGGAGCTGTTCTGGATCGACGCCAGCGCCCCGATCCTGACAGGCGCCTTCCCGACCTATCGCCGGTTGACCGTGGCGCTGGACACCGGCGGGGCGATCAAGGGCGAGGTGAGGGCCGACCTCTACATCGGCAGCGGAGACGCCGCCGGCGTCGAGGCGGGCCGCGTCCGTCACACCCTGCGCATGTGGCGCCTCGTCCCCGTCCCGGCCGGCGGGTGAGCCAATGGCGCGAAAGCTGAAGGCGGAAGAAGCGCGGCTGTGGAGCCATGTAGCGTCTACCGTCAAGCCGCGCCCGGGCATGGCCCTGCCTTCGGCGGAGGTTGAAGCGGTCAAGCCGAAGATCGACCCCAGGGCCGCACCGGCGCATCTGCCGGTCGCGCCGCCGGCCAAGGCGAGCCGATCCAGGGCCACGCCGCCGCCGGATCCGATCGAGCCAGGCCGCAAGCGCCGCATCGTGCGCGGCCGGGACCCGCTGGAAGCGCGCATAGACCTTCACTTCATGACCCATGATCGCGCCCGCGCCGCGCTGGAGTCGTTCCTGCTGCGCGCTCATGCCGAAGGCGTGCGGGAGGTGCTGGTCATCACCGGCAAGGGTACGCTGGGGGAAGGGATCCTTCGCCGCCAGACGCCCGAGTGGCTGGCCGCACCGCCCCTCCGGGCCATCGTCGCCGGGGTGTCAAAGGCTGATCGTCGGCACGGCGGGGAGGGGGCGCTCTATGTCGCGCTGAAGGGAAATTCGCGGACCTGACCTAGCGACATACTGGCAGCTCCACCACCTGCGGGTCATAGTCCTGCTGGATCCAGGGGGTCAGCGATGACGGAACGCGTATTGGTGGTTGGCGCCGGCATGGCCGGTCTGTTCACCGCACTGGCTCTCGGCGCCGCCGGCTGGCGGGTCGATGTGCTGGAGCGAGATCCGCCCGCGCCGGACGGCGGCGCCGATGACGCCTTCGAGAACTGGAGCCGTCGCGGCGTGGGGCACCTGCGACACAGCCATGCCTTCCTGGCCCGGCTCCGGCGGGTCATTTCCGACAATCACCCCGGCCTTCTCGACGATCTGCGCGCGGCCGGCGTGCAGGAGCTGAACTTCTTCGACGGGCTGACGACTCACGCCCGCGAGAAGTACCGGCCGATGCCGGAAGACAGCCAGCTGACCGTTCTGACCAGCCGCCGCACGACTCTGGAACTTGTCATGCGCCGGTACGTCGAGCGCATGAACAGCGTCCGCATCCACAGCGGCGTCAATGTCGTCGGCCTGGTTGGCGAGGTGGACGAAGAGGGCCGATTTGTCTGTCGTGGCCTGACCCTCGAGGACGCCGCCGGCCGGAGGGACGAGCTCGCCGACATCGTCGTCGACGGCGCCGGCCGGCTGTCGCAAACCTTTGAATGGCTGGAAGAGGCCGGGGTCAGGGTCGCTGAGGAGAGCGAGGACGCCGGGATCCTCTACTACACCCGCCACTGGCGGCTGCGACCGGGGCAGGAGGAGCCGCCGCGCGGCGGGCCTCCGGGCGCCGGCGACATCGGCTTCATCAAGTACGGCGTCTTCCCCGCCGACAACGGCTGTTTCTCGATCACCCTGGCGGTGCCGGAGATCGAGGAAACCCTGCGCCAGGCGGTGATGCGGCCGGAGATCTTCGAGCGCATCTGCCAGCAGATTCCCGGCGTCGCGCGCTGGACCGACCCTGATCGCGCCGAGCCGATCAGCAAGGTGTTCGGCATGGGCGATCTGAAGAGCCGCTGGCGCGATACCGTCACCGACGGCAGGCCGGCGGCCCTGAACCTCTTCGTCGTCGGGGACGGCCTTGTTCGAACCAACCCGCTCTACGGTCGCGGCTGTTCGTTCGCCGCCGTCGAGGCCCATCTGCTGCGCGACGTCCTCGCCGCCCACACCCGGCCGGCCGCGCGCGCCGTCGCCTATCGCAACTCGGTGCAGACCGAGCTTCGGCCCTTCTACGACGGCATGCTTTTCCAGGACCGCCAGGCGATCAAGCGGGCCCGCCAGACCCTGACCGGCGATCAGCAACCTGGCCTGAAGGCCCTGATGGCGCGCAGTTTCGCCAACGACGCTCTGGCCCCGGCCCTGCGCTCGGACCCGGCGCTCCTGCGGGAGTTCATGCGCGGGTTCCACATGCTGGAGCCGAGCAACGACTGGCTCAAGCGGCCCGCCAACATCGCCAAGGTGCTGAAGGTCTGGGCCATGCCGAAGCCGGCGAAGGCCAAGCACTATCCGCCACGGCTGGGCCCGCGCCGCCCGGAGATGTTCGAGGCCCTGGGTCTCAGCGCGACGGCGGACGCCGAACGGCTGGGCCTCGCGCCGGCGGGGCCTTAGCTCCGACCCGCCTTTTCGTCGACGCCGGACCGGCCTTCTCGGGCTTCCAGCTTCGCGGCGACCTCGTCCAGCGAGACGCCGCTCGCCGCCAGCAGGGCCAGCAGGTGGTAGAGGACGTCGGCGCTCTCGGCGGCCAGGGCGTCTCCGTCCTTCAGCGCCGCGGCCAGCACGGCCTCGATGGCTTCTTCCCCCAGCTTCTTCGCCGCCAGGGTCGGGTCAGCGAGCAGCTTCGCGGTCCAGGACGAGGCCGGATCCGCGCCGCGGCGGGCCTCGATGGTGGCGGCCAGGCGATCAAGCACTTCGGTCAGACGGCTCATGCGGGAACGCCCTCGACCAGCCGCACAGGCACGCCTGCCTCGGCCATGGCCTGTTTGGCCCGGGCGATGGACACCTCGCCGAAGTGGAAGATCGAGGCCGCCAGCACTGCGTCGGCATGGCCCTCGGTCACGGCCTCGACCAGATGGTCGACATTGCCCGCCCCGCCGCTGGCGATGACCGGCACGCCGACCGCGCCGGTCACCGCGCGCAGCAGGCCGATGTCGTAGCCCGTCTTCGCCCCGTCGCGGTCCATCGAGGTCAGCAGGATCTCGCCCGCCCCCTTGGCGACGGCCCGCTCGGCGAAGACGACGGCGTCGATACCGGTGTCGTTGCGGCCGCCGTAGGTGAAGATGTTCCAGCCGCCGTCGCCGCGGGCCTTGGCGTCGACGGCCACGACCACGCACTGGCTGCCGAAGGCGTCGGCCATGCGGCTGATCAGGTCAGGGTCCTCGACGGCGGCGGTATTGATCGAGACCTTGTCGGCCCCGGCCCGCAGCAGGGCGCGGGCGTTCTCCACCGTGCGGACGCCGCCGCCGACCGAGACCGGCATGAAACAGACGTCGGCCGTGCGGGCGATCACATCGAGGATCGCGCCCCGGCCTTCATGGCTGGCGGTGATGTCGAGGAACATGAGCTCGTCCGCCCCGGCCGCGTCATAGGCCCGCGCCTGCTCGACCGGA